>JAFGTN010000399.1 GCA_016934075.1 Pirellulales bacterium | reverse complement strand
ATGAAATCCTCCTCCTTGAGTTGGTGGAAGATTCCACTATTATCTGATTTCAGTCAACCCCAATCCTTAAGGCTGACAAAGCACTAGAAGCTTTATTTCCCGCGATGGTTGTGTTTATGAGATCAATCTCCGCGTAGGGATTCCCGTAGATTCCACCACCGCGTATGGCCGTGTTACCCGATATCAACGAGTTAACCACGTTCAAAGTGCCGTCGGTCCAAATGCCACCACCATAATTCCATGGAACAGTGTTGCCAATGATACTTGAGTTGTAGATATTTATTTCAGTGTCGTCCTCCCCGTAAATTCCACCGCCAGGTTCACTCCCGGTTCGACTGTTCGAGATAGTAGAATTATTGATGTTTAGTGTACTGTCACAGTCTACGTACACCGCACCGCCTTCCATATCTACATCTACTCTGCCATTAGTGATCGTCATGCCGGAGATGGTGGCCTCCCCACAGAGAATCCAGAACACGCGACTGTTGCCGTCGGCGTCGATTATCACGTTGTCGTCACCGAGACCTATGATCTCGATATCCTCTGTGATTGAAAGCTGGCTGCTTAACGTAATATCATTTGTTCCATCAAATACAGATGGATCGAACTCGATTGTGGTCAGGTCCGAATTTGCGTTTGCCGCTATAATTGCTTCGCGTAATGTGGTGTAACTATCAGCAATTGTATTGTCCAAGTACGAGTTAACGGTAATCGACAACATTTGCCGTTGTTCGAGCGGTTCCATCTGTAAGTGGCGCGACTTCGTCATCTTCGCTTGCGGCGAAAACCGGCGGTTCCCAAGTCTATTGCCAAATCGACTAACAGCTTTCTTCAAGGATCGGATCGACTTTTCATTTCAAATATCCTTTGCCAACGAAGATGAAAACCGCGCAAGACTCGCGCGAAGAGGGAACAGAACCGGCAAACGGAATATCGCTCACCGCCAAAGAAATACCCCACGCATTCGCGACATCGTGTCGCGACCCCTAGAGTCGCCGAAAGACGATTCGAATTGCCCTCTATGTTGCCCAGTCAATGAATGCCCAATCTTTTATGCTAAAATCCCTGCTACCTTTTAGTCGCCGATACACTCGACGTAATTGTTAACCGCGACTAAATTAACAAAGTCGCATAGCCTTTGTTAAGCTTATGAATCAGTGACAAGCAAGAAACTAATTCTCACAACCCCCACATGAGCGGCTAGCCAACGACCCGCCAGCGAAAATGAATACGGAACCGATTCAAAGCACAGACGGCAAATGAGACGGCAACAACGTGCCAAAAAATGCCACTGATAAAAGATTGCATAAAATGTTTGATCATCGCCGGCGATCAGCCACGTCGGTATCATGGCCGTAATAAATGTTTGCAACAATGCTGCCGTTGCCAATTCCTACTCCGAAATTCCCAGATGAGCCTTTTGTATGCTGTATATAGTATGTGGTATATTGGAAAGACCTTTGTAGATTGAAAACATTTGTCCCTCAAATTCATTTCTGTACTCTGACATCCAACGCTCTTTTGAGCTGTCGTGGTTATTGAGGATCCATGAATAAGCTGACTACAACAAATACAGCTTTAGTTTTTTCTCTGCTGATGGTGGCGATAGTTGCTTCGTCCTTCCTTGTCGCTGCCCCCTTGTGCCATGGCGGGGGAGATTTGGAAGACAAGGTCGTCGAGCGGAAAAGTGCCTCGGACGGTGGATGTGGAACTTGCTCGAGTATGCCTCTTGGGGCGGATGATGCGGGCAGTCGGGGGACGATATTTTCCGATCCGGTGATGGCGGAGGCCTTCGAGGAAATGGGGTTTGATTTTCTGATGGTCCATATCTATCGCAAGTCCGGTCCCGACTCGCCGGCTGGGATTGCATTTATCAAGAATATGAACCGCTGGGCCGGCGAAACCGGACACGACTACATTGTTAACCTGGAGAACACGGTCCGCCCGCGGGGCAACCATGCGGAGTTTCACCGTCCCGGGTTCTTCTTCCAGCCAACTAACGAATGGTTGGAAACTTGTCTCAAATCGCCGCACTTTCGCGGTGTGTGTTACGACGAGTCCGAGCATTGGATTATGAACGGTGTGGATATTACGGGCGGAGTCGGGGCGCACGAGAACTTCCGTCCACACTTCTTCGATGCCGAAGGCGCGGCTCTGGAGGAAGCCTATCAGGGGAATCTGAACAATCTGACGGTGCTGCGTTCGAAACTTTTCAAATTCGATCCGGCATCGTACGACGATCTCAAGCGTCCCATGATGTTCTCGGAGCATGTGTTCCCGGCTCTGTTTCCGCTCTTCGCCCGGGCGGGTGTTGCTCCGCACCCCAAATTCCTCAAGGAATCGGTTCTACCGGTTGCCGCGGCGGTCGCGCTTGGCGCTTGCCGGCAATACGGTGTGCCCTATGTGCCGTGCCTGGATCTGTTTGGGCCGCGGGGTAACCGAGCAAGCCGCAAAGAGTGGCCGTATCACACTCCGCAAGAGTTGCATTCGGCGCTGCAGTTCAGCTACTGGACTGGCGCACACTCCGCCTATATCGAGAATATCAACTACAAGGACAGTCTATACCGCAACGTCGACGGACGGGCAGAGTTGACGGACTGGGGGCGCGTTGCCCGGGAATTCACCAGTCAGTATATGCCCGAGCACCCGCGCACGATCCTGGCCCAAAATTTCCGGCCCGAAATCGTGATAGTACGTTTTCCGGACAGCGATTGGGGACAGATTAAAAAGTATTACCTCCGGCGGAATCTCTACGGGGCGTCGAATCTCGTGCCCACCAAGATCACCGGAGAATGGCTGGGAGTATGGAAACTCATCTGTCACGGCACGCTTCCGGGCACGGGGCTATCCTGGCACGCCAAGGGATTCGACATGCGGTATCGGTTGTTCTTTGCGGCCAACAGTGTGGCTGTCTTCGATCACCTGGCGGACGATCCGAAACTCTACGAAGGCGTGCGGCTGGTGTTTATGCTGGGTGTACACATCCCCGAGAAAACCGTATCGACTGTGAGGAATTTCGTTCGGGCTGGCGGTACGGCAGCCACTGTACCGCGACTGGCTCCGCATGAAATTAAGAGCAACTATTCCGGAGGAACGGCCGTTGTAGCGGATGGTCGGGGGAAGTGGATCCTCTTCGAGCGTGCCGACGATCCGAAGGTTAAAAACGAACTCGCCCCGTTGTTGGGCTCCCCGAACGAACTGCGGTATACTTTCACAAACGGCGAAGTAGTCTTCACCGCACCGGAGAACCATGCGGAGTTGAAAGTCCAAATAAAGCGGTAAGTAATCTCTCGTTACTTGTTGTCATAAACACCGAACTCCTGGATAGCGTCAAACATAGCCAAAACATTTTGGACGGGGGTTTCTTCCAAGATGGTATCGTGACTCGCCCCGGCCACGTAGCCGCCACCGGGCATTAGCAACTCGACTACTTCTCGAGTCTTCTCCCGAACCGACTCGGGCGTACCGCGAATGAGCACGTTTGTTGAATCGATACCGCCGTTGAACAAGATTTTGTCGCCGAACTCGGCTTTCAACCAGGCTAGATCCATTTTACGGCACGAAGTTTGCAATGCGTGTAAACCGTCCAGGCCGACTTCAACCATTGCCGGAATCAATTCCGCGATTCCACCACAGCAATGCAACATTACCGGCAGGCTGTATTGGTGTCCCAGGTCGACCAATCTTGCCAGGTGGGGAAGGATGAAACGCCGGAACATGGGAGTGGAGAGCAAGGGGCCACGTTGGCTGCCGAAGTCGTTGCCGATGAAGAAGATATCAATCACGTCGGCCGCCACGTCGAAAATCCGGCTGCTCGCCTCAACGTAATAATCGACCACATGAGCGAGAATCGCGTCGACCAGTTCCGGCTGGTCGTACATCTTCATGTACATGTTCTCCATGCCCAACAGATCGATCAGATCGTGCCAAAAGGGCGACCAATCGCCACCGAGAATGGCATACTGGCCATCGTACACTATCGCCTCGTCGCGAATTTGCGATACATCGATAAGTGCGGGATCGGGCCAGGTATAGTCATGCACTTCGCTTAGTGTCGCTTCGGCCAAGGGATGGTCGAGCGGCTGGCCGTAGCCGATGCCCGCTCTGGGCACACCAAACGGTGTTTCATACGTCGCATCGGGAGGGAGTTCTACAGGCGGGCCGTGATAAGGAGCAAATACTCGCCGAAAATCATCGCCAAAACGCCGGCGCAGTCCCTCGTCGTCCAGGCTGAGTTCCCGTTTTGCCTTGGACCAAAACTCCGGCGACGCTCCGCACCATGCTGGAACACGATCGGGTGGTTGATGGGCAAAGGCTGTCAGTACTCTCTCGCGGGAATTCACGATATGCCTCCACTTTTCACCTGGGATCTCGCTTTGTCCGAAATAATTGAAATTCGTTAATCATCGGATTTCCGACCGCGTCTGTCACGAACAGCCTCACACACTGGCCAGTTGTAGCCGGAAATTGGATTTCCAACTCCCTGCCGATCTTTTGCCCAGAGTGAAATGTCTTCCAGGCATCGCCGTCTTTGACCTGCAATTCAAACGAAACGACACGGCCAAGCGGTTCGTTGATAACAGCCCGATCAAAGGCGGCTTCTTTTTCGAGATCCACCTCGAGCCAAGCCGACTTGACGTCCGGATTGACGGTCCAACCACTCCGCGGATCGCCATCGACTGCTTTGTCCGGCTCATAGCGCCGCACATACCGTTGCACTTTATTGTACTTGGCCGAAGCCTTCACGGGGCGACAGAATGTTAGAGAACCCCAACTGACGCGTTGCGGTTTCAGATCGGCTGCGAGGCCGTCCAGTTCCAGGGCAATGATCGTGTCCAACTCGTTACGATGTTCGGCCGGCACCCGAATCGCGATTCCCTCGTGTGTCTGCTTAACTTGAGCTTTGCCGCCGGTCATCAGACTGTGGGAAACGATTTTCTTTTCAATCGGCGGCAACACGAGCACATCCTCATCCCATTTGAGCACATGCACATATATTGTATTGTTCTTTCGAGTACTCAGGCAATTAAGCCCCCAGAACGGGCCGCCGCGGGTGCCGTAAATACTATCTCCATTTTCCTTGAGCCAACCACCGATTTCTCGAAAACGTTCCACTTGTCTGGGCTCGATACGCCCATCGGGCATCGGATTGGTGTTCAGCGCCAAGTTGCCGTTTCGTCCCACGCACGTAACCAAGGCGTCGATGCATTCTTTGAGTGACTTAATTCTATCATCTGGTTTCCACGACCATTGCATGCCCAGAGTCATGCACGTTTCCCAAGGACGGTCGAGCTGGAATGCACCAAATTTCTGCTCGGGCGTGTCGTAGTCCCCTCGCAATCCACAACGGTTGTTGATGATCAACCACGGCTGGAGCGTGCGCATCATTTTGAACAAGTTTTCAGAATCCCAGTCCTGGGGCTTTCCGCCCAGATCAAACCAGAAGCCGTCGATCCGGCCATAGTTGGTGAGAATCTCACGGACCTGGCCGTGCAGGAATTTGATGTATCGGTGGTGATTCTTGGTGCGATAATCGGGATGGTGCCAATCCGGTTGGGAATAGTAGACGATCAATTTCAGGCCGGCCTCGTGGCATGCTTCGGCGATGTCGGCCATGACATCGTGTTTCCAGGCGGCCTCGGGTCCCGTGCTGCAGTAGTCGGTCAGTTTCGTATCGTACAGGCAATACCCATCGTGGTGCTTGACCAAAAATATCATATACTTGCATCCGGCGTCTTGCGCAACCTTGACCCACTTGCGAGCATCGAATTTATCGGGCCGCCATTTTTTATAGAGGTTGTCGTAGATCTCTACCGGAGTTTCCCCTTGTCCCTCGCGGACACGGAACTCGCCACCTCGAGGCGCGCCTCGCGACCAGCCGATCTCTTTGCCCGTCAGGGTAACCGGTCCCCAACATACAAACATACCGAATCGCATGTCTTGCCACGCCTTGACGACTTCGGGCTTGGCCTTAAGGTAATCCCGGTTTTCCTTGGGTGAATTTGAATCAGCGGCGAACCCGACGGATAAACAAACCGGAGTAATACCAATAGCACAAAATATAGCAACACATCGAATAAGTGTTTTTCGACGACACATGGTGGACCTCCAATGTACTAAGTGAAAGAAATGATGGCTCTGTAAGTAGCCAACATACCCCATACAGTGCATCAAGTCTTTTGTTTTTAACCGCCGAATAAAATCACATTCCCGCCCCCCATAGATGCTGCAACCTTATTGTAGTGGATTGAGCCTCACAGTAGAATATCTATTGTTATCGTGACACTGTTCTTCCCGGCAGGGCATGCCGATATTGACACCTGCGGCGTCATTGAATAAGTGCACGCGGCCCGACACTCACGTCCCATTATCAGCCATCAAGACGACAATATGGCCAATACATCAACGGTCAACTATCAAGACGGAGATACCAGGCTCTTACCGGACAATTGCCAAAACGTCGTCCGCAATGTCAAGGCGGGCGAACTGCAAATGGAGGCGTTGGGCCGGGGCCATTATCCGGGCCAACGATTGCCTCGCCATGTCATGCCCGGGCTGAAGTCGATGGGTTTTATCGATGTCAACCGACAACAGTGTCTGGGTACAGGATGGCACTATAACGAAGGTATCGAGGTCTGCTATTTGGAGAATGGGCATGTCGACTTCATGACAGAGAAGGCCGTCTATCAACTACAACCGGGCGACGTGACGGTTACGTGGCCGTGGCAACGGCATTGTCTGGGAAATCCGAAAGTGTCGCCCAGTCGGCTTTACTGGTTGATGCTCGATGTTGGAATACGGCGGCCCAAACAATCTTGGTGTTGGCCCAAGTGGATCATGCTTTGCCCGAACGATCGGGATGAACTGACTCGCAGATTAGCGAGCTTGAATAATCCCGTATTCGGCGGGGGCGAATATTTAAGCCGGTGTTTTCGGCGAATCGGCAAGTTGATTGATGATAGCCGGCATGAATGCTCTTGGTCGCTGCTGACCGTGCTGGTCAACGAGGTGTTCGCTCTATTACTCGATCAACTCCGGGATAAAGGCGGTAGGGAACGGAAGTACGCTCAAGCCTCGCTGCAACTTGTCGGCCAGTTCTGGCAAGAATTGCTGGATAGCCCCGAGCAGTTGAATCTCGCGTGGACGTTGCCCAAATTGGCAAAAAAATGTGGATTCGGCACAACCCAGTTCGTGCAACATACACAAGCTTTGACCAACGTCGCTCCGATGCACTACCTGCGGCAATGCCGTCTGCAGCGCGCGGCGAAGCTCTTGTTGGATGATCTCAATCTCACGGTTACCGATATTTCGCAGCGCTGCGGCTTTTCTTCGGGCCAATACTTCGCCACGGCTTTTCGACGGTACTTTGGTTGCTCGCCACAAACCTATCGTTGCATGGGATGAGCCGTTACCGAATAGCATGTCATCCAAGAGGGAACTACATCGTTCTTCCAACACTGGGCTGTACTGCCTTCGACGAGGACACCTACGCCACTCGTTCAGTCGCTCAACAGGCCGCCTACGGGCTCAACAACCTGGAGGCCAAGCTTCCCGCAAGCAGCTTGTTGCCGGGTGAGTCGGTGATGTATCGCTTGAGATGCTCTTTACAGGCTTCCGCTTCCTAAGGATTATTGGCCCGTCACTATTGCTTCATGTATTCCTTATACCGCCGAACCACTTCCGTATCTGAAAGCCCCTTGCCGATCACCAGGCGGCAATTGACCGTGGCGGTTTGGTCGGCTTTCAGATCGTGTCCGAAGAGCGACATGTAAAGCGAACGATAGCCCGACTCGTTCTGCTTGAGGTTCCATCTGCAGGAAATCGCGAAACAATCCTGCGGGCGGGCCATCATGGCGGCCGTGATGCCGGTCGACTGATCGCGACGGATTGCCAAAGGAGCCGCCAACCAGCGTTCGATATCCCAGTCGACCGGCGAGGGAGGAAATTTCCAGCGACCGTCGAGGATCATCTTTTCGACCGCCGCGTTCAACGGAAACATCGCGTAGCCGGATTTGCTCTGTGGGCCGGGATCGGCCGCTTGAAATGCCGGCTTACCTTTTGCGTCGTTGGCCGGTTTCATGTAAACGGCCGCGCGAAAACTGTCGCTAAAATACGAGGAAAGAAACATCTCAAAATCCGGCATGGCGCGTTGCGGCTTGACCGTGGTTTGCAAGTCCAACGTGTCGGGCGCCGACCAGCGATAGACGGCCGTTATTTCCAGCGGATGCTCTTCGGCCGCCGGCCAGTGCACTTCAATTGCTCCATCGGGCAGCAACCTGGAAGTTGTGGGCCAATCTCGTGCGCCATCGCCATATCGACGGTTGGTGGAAAAGATTCGATAGTAGCTGAAAACGCCCACGACATTTGTCAAAACTTGCCCGCTTTCCACGTCGACAACCGTCGCCACGCCTTGTCTGCTGCCGTCCAGTTTCAGACGGCCTTTAAGCTTACCGGTGTTGAAGTCGTATAGGCCCTTACCGGCCGGTTTGAAGGCCAGGGAGGGTTGGGCGGCGTGCAATTCCTGAAATACAAATACCGAGGCTAGAAATAGAAGGGAGGATGTTAGGAAATATTTCATATTCATTCTCCGTGGTACGAATATGACAAGCTAATGTTAAAACCGGCTGTGTGGCACGCCCAGAATGGGCGTGTGGAGCGCCATTGTATCGCGCCCATACTTCACGCCCATTCTGGGCGTGCCACACAGTTTGAGATTTGCCTTAGCCTTGATCGGTTTTCAGTAACCAACTAAACCGTACGCCGTTTGCGGATTTTCCACTTGCCTTCGGTGAAGTCGGGGATTTCCACGACGCTGCTGCCTTCGGCAAGCGACCGGGCCGACAACTCCATAATCGAACTCCATGTGGCCGAATCATACACATCGATGGGCGAAACGCCTTTCTCGACAGCTTCGATGAACTGATGAATGACGAAGAAATCGCCGCCACCGTGGCCGGTGCCGCGGGCTTTATCAATCAGTTTTGTCCAGAGCGGGTGCTCGAACTCTTTCTTGTAGTTTGCGATGGGTTCCCACTTGTGGCCCTTGGTGCGCCCTTCGATCCACACCATTTCGCCGAGGGTCGAATCGTAGCTGGCCTTGACGCCCTGCAATGCGTAGTACGGACCGGCCGTGGGACGCGGGGAGTGGATATCGAAGCGCAGATCGATGAGCCCGCCGTTGGCCGTTTTGATCAGCGTGGTCGACGAGTCGTTGGCTTTGAACTTTATCTTCCGCGCCGGGCAGTCTTTGGGCAGATGCTTGTCGATATAGTCCATCAGCGCCGGGTTGCCGCCGGTAGCGGAAGTAACCAGCGAAACAAGCCGGTCGCCGCGGTTTACACCGAACCAGTCGGCGACCGGACCGAGTGAGTGCGTGGGATAGTTGTTTCCAGGCCAGTCACGGCCCATTTCACCGCGCCAGGTGAGATTTCCGTCGGGAGTAAACATCAGAAAGCGGCAATCGTGGACGTAGCCGCATTCGGCGTAAGTCAACTCGCCGAAGACGCCGCGGTCGACCATGTTTTGCACCATCATCACTTCGGGCCAGTAGCTGCAGTTTTCGGACAGCATGTAGATCTTGCCCGTCTCCTGCACGGTTCGCACCAGCCCCCAGCATTCGTCGACCGTGATCGCGCCGGAAACTTCGCTCAATACATGCTTGCCGGCTTTCATGGCGGCGATGGCCACGGGCGCGTGCAGTTGCATACCGGTGCCGATGATGATCGCATCGAGATCGTCGCGATTGAGCATCCGCAGATAGTCTTTGGGCCCCTTCAAGTATCCCTCGGGCTGTTTGCCTCGGGCTTCTGCGACAATATCCTGAGCTTGCTTGAGATTGGGTTCGCGAATATCGCACAAAGCCGGCACTTCGACGTTTTTATCCCGCAGTGCCAAGCTGAGCAGATACCGTCCTCGGTTGCCTGTACCAACGACAGCCATGCGAAAAGGTTTCTTCTTATCCTCGGCGAAACCAACTCTGCCGGTACCAATTGCCAGGCCGGTGGCCGCACCTAATTTGATCAGTTTACGACGGTCGATTTGCTTGGACATAATCGTGTCCTCAAAAGAGTAAGCGTGTCACAAAGTGGTACAGGAGCACCATAAGGTAGGCAAGGCAGGCCGGGTTTTGCGACCCTGCGACGATGTTGGTAATATAACAGTCGAGATGGGTGTTATCAAGAAGTCAAATCGTTCGGATAATCCGCCGAATCGTCGGTAGGGGGGCCAGTAAACGACTTGCCGAGTTATGGTTGGAAACCGTTTGATACCATAAATCGGATGTTTTTCAGGAATAAATTGGAATTTCTTTAGCTCATCGGAACTTTCTGGTACCCATCAGCGTCAAAGAGGACCGTTCCCGAGCAATCATTGCCGATTATCCAAAATCCAACAATCACCAAGTTCAAGGGTACCTGTAATGGCCTGTCTTTTAACAAGAAATTCACTCACTCTTTCGAGATGCAATACAAACCTATGCCTCACACTGACTATTTGCCTGTTCACTGTTTGCATAAAATCCGACATCATGCGGGCCGAGCAGACGGCCGTTGAGAATCAATTGCAGATCCAGTTGCCCGCCATCCATGCGGCTGCTTCCGGCGGGCACCAGGAAGCTGTCGAAAAACTTCTGCGTGGCGGCACGAATGTCAACTTGCGCGATGCCCGCGGGCGTACTCCGTTACACATGGCTGCCATGGGCGGCCATCGCCGCCTCGTGGCACTGCTGTTAAAAAAAGGAGCGGACATAAATGCCCGCGACCAAGACAATCTCACTCCCTTGCAAGTCGCCCAGGCTAGAGGCCACAGCGCCATGGCCGACTATCTCCGCAACAATGGAGCACAAGTCGATGAAGTTTCCAAATCCGGATCAGGAAAACGTGAAGGATCGGTTACCCATACCGACAAACATGCCGAATTAAAGCCTTCGCTCGAATTCAAAACTCGCGAGACATTTGAGAAGGAGATCCAAGAGCCGGCCGTTCTGCTGGATGCAACTCACGTCTGTTTCTTCGTTCCAAAACGCAGGGAAAAAGAAGCACGTGTTATCTTTGAATATCTAAAGAAAGCCTACGACGAACTGCACTCAATTACCGGCATCCACACCGAATACAAGATTGCCGTTTACGCCTTCCCCAAAGGCAACAAGCACGGTTGGGGCGGAACCTCGAACTGCAGCATTGAATACGACGACACCAACCTGGCTCTGGAGAACCAGGAGGAGTGGAAAAAGTATCGCAAGCCCCACGTCAGCGGTTACATCGAAGAGATGGCCCATAACTTCGTCCATGCCTCTAAGGCTCAGTTCGGTTGGGAGATGGTCGGCTGGTCGCTCGGTGTCAAGGTAACCGACAAGGTTGCCGGCAACCCGCTCTTCCGCCGGCAGTTGGAGAATACACGGCTTCTGCAAAAACAGACCTTCCTCGAGTACGTTCGCAACGGCCATGTTTTTCCCAAAAAAATTCCAGCCAACAAGTGCGACCGCATCCATGCCTGGATTCTCTACCAATGCGAAGAGATCTACGGCCCCAATTTCTGGACCGATTTCTTCAGCCACATCCACAACGAAAAAGAAAATCTCCGCAAGGCCGCATCCCTCGGCGACGACAACAAAATCCGCAACGCCCGCTATATTATTACCATTGATTGCTTCAACCGTCTGGAGAAACTTCATTTCAAGCAACGGCTAAGTCAAAGCCATATCTCTTTGAGCAAGGACATAAAATCTCTACAGCCAACCAAGCCCGGTTGGAATCGACGTTTTCAATAGATGCCTTGCGGAATTTAGTAGGTGAAAATGACGTCAACTTGCCTTCGGCAAGAGGTTTTACCCACTCAATTCCGTGAAGAGCCACAAAGAACAGACCGGCGACATCCGAGTATAATTACAACGTGGTCGCACGCTTGGTACGGAAAGAAGGATGCGTAAAACTGTAGACCGTCTGATACTTAATTTTATCCTCCGTGGCCCCGGGAGGCCCCGCAAGGTCTCAATTAATCTGATGTCCCCTTTTGATGTACGTGATGGGATTAAAATATTGGGTTTTCTTTTAGATTTGAGTGCAAGATTTCAAAGCTGTAACCATATTTGGTGGTAACGGCTTTCACTAAACCTGCAAACCAAGCGGGAGCACTTGGTGCGATATAAACATGCTCAATCAGTGTCTCAATATCAATTCGTATTTCAATGCCATGATCTATTGTTTCTTGTTCAAAGTCGAGTCCTTTTTCTCTAGTTGGCCACTTCGTTATCAACGCTCGGATCTCTTGTTCGTGTGCAAAGCTCTTTCTCTTGTGAACGAATGGGCCTAGAATATTGCTTGCATCAATGAATTCCGATTTGTAGTCTATGTATTTAACTTTCCCGATATAAACCTTTTCATCATCGATAATACTTTTTTTCAGCTTTGCATATGTCGACTGTATTGCAATGCCTTCATCGCTTTTTAAATACAATTTCCACATCGCAGCAGACTCATATTCATTCATGTGCCAGCAATTGATTGCAGTATATCTAGGCCATTTCTTGTTTATTTCTCCAATTTGTCGCATTGCTTGGAGATACTTATCCTTGGCTTCAGGTGAGATGTCCTGCAGTGCTATTTCTCGTGCTTCTACATTGATCTTTGGCCACGAACCTTCAAATGGATCATCAAACTTATCTGCTCGCGCAAAATAAAGTCTACGAGACTCAATCAGAGAGACGAATTTGGTGAAATCCAAATATCGCCATACTTTCACTTCTTCGTTATTTGGCTGAGGAAATGTTGGATGTTCTTCGTACATTTCTTTCCTTGCTGGATCCTAACATGTGATTTGATAGTGACTTCTTAAATAAGCTCTGTATAATGAAGGATTCTTGTGTTGTCGGCTTGATAAGTGGCAGAGCAATTTATATACATACGTATTACATCCAGTGCCAGTTCCCATCCAAACAATGGGCTTCTCGATGGGTTCAATATACACCTGCGCGCCTTTGGGGGCAAGGAACGTTACAGCGTAGCACATACGAAGCCAGCTAGCCTGCCTTGACGGAATAGAACTCCACCATGCAAAATCCTTGTCGCTCGCCGTGCGTGAGTCGTTAGTCTGGAGCATTCACAAACCATGCGAAGCGCTAGCGAAGGATGGCGGGGTGATGCTTACCTATCGCTTCTCGCTTGCGCTTCGCGCTTAGTACTTGATGCACAATTTGTTATTCAAGAATCATCCGGCCTAGCGGCGCACCAGCCGCCGTCTGCGTCTTGTTGCGAGGAGGAGGATGGGCGCTCCGCTCATCAGTAATCCTATCGAGGTCGGCTCGGGGAGCTTGAGGTTGCCGTCTCCGTACCATACACCCCAGTTTGCTTGGTACTCTGGCGGGGCTTTCCACTGTTCGTCGAAGGCCGCGAAGTAGCACAGCTTTACGTCGGGATCTTCCCTCATCCACTCAAGACAGTCCCGAAGATACCGCGCGGCGTTCTCACAGGAGGGCACGGCTTCTTCGACGGTTTCGCCCGCGCTGGGCCAGCCCGTCTCGCCGATCCAGATCTCGCGGTGCGGATTGGCATTGCAGATCATCGTATAGGTGCTCTTAAGTTGATCGATTGCGTCGTCGATGTGACATCCCTCGTGGAAAGGAAAGATGTTGGCCAGTATCGGACCGTCAAGCTCATCGAACAGTTCTGGAAAGATCTCCGTGCCGGTGTCGGGCATGAAAATCGTCGACCAAGGCTCGGCGATGGTGATCGGGATGCATACTTTTTTCTCTTCTTCCCGGATTGGCTTAACGACGTAGATAATGTAGTCGCGCATCTCGTACCACTGCATGTTGCCGGAGGATATCTCCTCGTTCCCAATCACCACCACATCGCTGGGCTCGGGATTACATTCCGCCACCTGGAACGCCCGATGGATCTGATCCTCGGCGTCTGTGTCGCGAATCCACGTGCCGATCAGGGGTCGTCCTCCATCGGCCCTGACCAACGGTGGGATCACGGAAAGCTGCTCGTTGCATCCATAAGTGCGCACCCAGTACGTGTACGGGAGAATAATATCCAACTGGTCCTCGATCTGTCCGGGCGGGAGAGTGTCACCCGGCACCTGTCCTTGTACGTAGGGCCCATAGCAAAGCCCATAGAAACACTCGGACGGCAAGGACGGGTTTAGGAAGCAGTCAGCGAGCGTAGCAGTGCAACTCCCAAGGACGATTAGAAAGGTCGCGATCCGTAGCATGAGATGTCTCCTTCTCTACGGCTGTCCCGGCTTCTCCGAAGCGGAGATGCCCATGGGCATGGATTATATGAAGAAAATCGATACCGTCAAGGACACCTCAATTCATGTAGGTAGGCCGCGGCGAGAGGTTACATTTGCATTCCGCGGAAAAGCACCTGTTGAGTCTATTGAGTGCGTCCGTGAAATCGGGCCATATGTTCGCAATGTATGTACGTGGTCCTTGCCGCTAGATCGAAATCTCACCCGTTGCGTGCGGCAGTGTTCACAACCGAAAGTATAGATTGTGTATGGGTGATGTGCGGTAGGTTGATTTCATCTTCGCACATTGACACGAGGCACCACTTACGGTAAGCAATTGCGTGGAGCAGGACTCCGTTTGCTAGCTCATGACACGCCCTCATGTGCAGTTAAGGCCAGGTCGGTCGGGACGGTTGTCGTCATTTCGACGCCACTTCCGCAGGTTGGGAGAGTGGTGCTTATCCAGCGCCAAGTCCTTGTCTTGAAGGAACTTGGCATAGCCGTCGAGCACCTCGTGCAGATGACCATCGCGATCCGCCATATCTCGGTTTCCTGTTTATCCAGATCGGGATAACACCGGAATATCCGTGATTATCCATCGGATGCCATGCCGCGACTACCCCATCGCGGGTGCGGTTTTTGTCTCGACCCACTTGACGGTGCCCCCACATCGCGGTAGTGTCAACAGAGTCAGGCCCTGTCCCAGCCCGGCAAAAGGGGATTTCTGTAGAAAAACAAGTTAAATGGACAAAAACATGATTTGCCACAAACTGCTCTTGTTGGCGGACGCTGCAACACCCGTATCCGCCGCTTCAGAAGTAAGCGTCATGGATATACTGTCTTGTGTTGGGGACATCGTCGTTGCTCTCGTGGCAATTGCCGGTCTGATCATCGCCGCTATGGGGCTTCAGACATGGCGATCACAACTGAAAGGTCAAACCGAGTACAATCTTGCCCGCCGCCTGCTCAGGGCAGCACTCAAAACGCGAGACGCCATAAGCATTGTCAGAAACCCCGTCATGACAGGTGGAGAAATCCACGAAGCAATGAAAGCTGTTAGGCAAGTCGAAGACACGCCGCAAAGTGCGAACAAGCAGCCTGACGAAGATGCGGCCGTGTACAATCAACGATGGCGCGGAGTCGCGGAAGCAATGTCAGATTTGAACGTAGAAAGCCTAGAGGCCGAGGCAATCTGGGGTGCTCAAGTGGTCGACGCAATTAAGCCGCTTCGTGATTGTGTATTGAAATTGGGATCAACAATCAGTCGCCTGTTGCGCGACAATGCGAGGGAACGCAAAGGCCGCCGTCGTGTCCTGGCTGCCGAGGATATTGAAGAAATTGACCGAATCATATATGGAATGAGCTCAGATCCGAATGAGGATGCATTTACCGGAGATGTACAGACGGCAATTGAAACATTGGAGAAATTCGTGAAACCAAAGCTGAAGCTGTGAGCGCCATTTAACAAGATCGTTGCAGCCGACGTGCTACCCGTATGATCTATCGACCGTTAATGAAGATGGAAAAGTGCTCGATAGTTCAAGCCGTCACGACAAGGCTTGCACGCGGCTGAACTCAGCGTTCCAACTCCACTCCTGCCCCCCCTGCCAGTTCTTATGCAGCCAAGAACCTCGTCGGTCACACCAACCGCTGAAGTCTGAGTGGGCAAGCAAATCCATGTCGGTGTCGTCAGATCGAGTGCGCGATACGCTCGATTCTCACGCCCGTGGCGGTTCTCGCCAACTGCATAATGTCTATCCGTCCTGGGTCACGAATGGGTACTTGTTATCCTACGTCGTTGTTCACAACCGACGCAATACACGGACCTCCTCCGAACGCACGCCGGAGGCGCACACCGAAACGTCGAAGCTACGCAAATCGGCTTAGCCAGAAAACGGCGAGATTGCTCCATGTCCCAGCAACACCCGCCCGCCCGATTTTTTGCTCCAGTGTCATTGCCAGTTTGATTATCCACCCGATTCAGGGAGGCTGGATGTTGTTGACGGTTATTATAGTTTGATTGTTTGAGTTGCGGTTATTTACCGCTTGTAGTATCGCCCTTGGGTGGAATCGCGGAAGATAGGTTATAAAAATTGCCCTGCTAAGGCTTCTACCGCCTGAAAGCGGAACTACGAACGGGCTCACATATTTGAACTCAAATGGGACCATTCTGGAGATATCTCTGCGTAGGGCTAATTTCTCTGGCTTGCGGGTATTATGGCTGGATACCCCGATAGGCAAATTCTGCAGGTGGGTGGTATAATGTTTAGCGTCGAATCGGGCTTTGGGGATTCGAGGGAATGTTTACAACCCATTTCATAACATCTTGGCTTTGCATATCTTGTGGCGATACTTCGGGTTGACCACAAGATGGCGTATGTGAGTGGATACCTGGATAGTTATGAAGCCGCTTCTAGTGTGAGGGAGGGGAATGGCCGGTTCGTATGCTGATGGGAAGATCGATGAATCGCTTTTACGGCGGTTTGAGTCGGCTTTGTCCGCGCATAAACCGGAACCAATCGAGAAATTCCTTCCGGCCGAGGATGATCCTCGGTATCTGGCGACTCTAGAGGAATTGGTCTGTCTCGAATTGGAGGGGGCCTGGAAGGCGTGGTCGCGTGTTCGTCGAGGGGGGACTGCCGGACCGTCGGATGAGACGATCGAGGGACCACCCCAGTTGGAATCTTATCTCCGGCGGTTTCCTCAACTCGACCAACCGGAGATTCTGTGGCGGTTGGTCGCGCGGGAATATGCCGCGCGCAAAGCGAGCGGGCAGGAAGTTTCCGTCGAAGAGTATCAGCGGCGCTTTTCGGAACTGGAAATCCAGCCCGAAGATCTCGAATCCACGATTCCCCGACACGGCAATGCGGCCATCAAGCACTCGGCCGAGACCCTGGCCTTCGATTCGTCGGCGACCACGGTGGGATCCGACGGCAAGGAGGTCAGTTTCGGCAACTACGACCTGCTGGAAGAGATCGGACACGGCGGGATGGGGATCGTCTATCGTGCCCGACAACGCGATGCCAACCGGATCGTGGCATTGAAGATGATCCGGAACGATCTTCTCGTGACGATGCCGTTCGATACCCAGCAGACGGCCGTCGATCGGTTTCACCACGAGGCCCAGGCCGCCGCCCGGCTCGAACACGAGCATATCGTCACGGTGTACGAGGTGGGCGAGATAAACGGTCAATCGTTTTATTCGATGCGTTACGTGGAAGGTCGCAGCCTCAGCGAGATTCTCCAAGACGGTCCGATAGCCAACCGCCGCGCCGTGCAGTACATGGAGCCGGTCGCTCGCGCCGTCGACGAAGCCCACCGGCTTGGCATCTTGCATCGCGACCTGAAACCGCAAAACATTCTGGTCGACTCGAAGACCGATCGGGCCATGGTGGCCGACTTCGGGCTGGCAAAACTCACCGAAGGGCCCGCGGAATTGACGCGAGCCGGCGAGGTGATGGGTACGCCACAATACATGTCGCCGGAACAGGCGATGGATTCGGCCTCGGTCGACGCCGCCTCCGACATCTATGGGCTGGGGGCATCGCTTTATCACATCCTGACCGGGCGACCTCCCTTCCGCGCGGCCACGCCCGTGGAAACCCTCCGCCAGGTTATCGACGAGGAACCGGCGCCTCCGCGCCAGGTGAACCCATCGATCGATCTGGACCTGGATACGATTTGCCTGAAGTGCCTCGAAAAGGAACCTTCGAAGCGTTATGAGACGGCCGGATTGCTGGCCGACGACCTGCGGCGTTACCTAAACGGCGAACCCATCCTTGCCAGGCCGATCGGTCCGTTGCAGCGGATGGCGCGTTGGGCGCGTCGCAATCCGGTGGTCGCCTCACTGGCCGCTCTGGCCGTCACCTGCCTCGTGTTGGCCCTGGTGGCCACGAGCATCGGCTACGTCAAAACCTCGGCTGCCTTGGCAAAATCGGAAGAAAGCCACAAACAACTTGCGGACGGAGTCGACAAGTTCTTCGGTGCGGTGATGGACGAAACCCTGCTGAACGAACCGGGCATGGCTCCCTTGCGCAAGAAGCTGCTGAATTACGCGATGCCCCACTACGAAAAGTTCCTGCGCGAGCGTGGCGACGACCCGGAGATACAAGATCAGGCGGCCCTGGCCCACTATCGCTTGGGCAAAATCAACGAATTGATTGATGCGCCTGAAAAGGCGTTGGTTTCATATCAGAGCGCTCGCGAAATCCAATCCCGCCTGGTCGCGGAACGCCCCGAGGACCGCGAGCGACTCGAGGCGCTCAGTAATACTCTTACGACCATCGGCGTCGTGCTACAAGACAAGCTGAAGAAACACGATGATGCCCGCAAAGTGTATGAAGAGGCGGTTGCCGTCCGACAACGCCTCGTGTCGGCAGCGCCGGAAGACCGCGAATTGCAACGGAAACTAGCCAATGCCCAGATGAATATCGGAATCATCGATATGGAACGCGGACGTTTGGAGGAGGCGGGCAAGCGTCTCGAAGAAGCGCACGAGGTTCGCGTTGCGCTGTTGGCCGACGACCCCCTCGATCGTGAAACACGTCGTGACCTGGGCATTGGAAGTTTCAACCTGGCGAACCTGGCCGTGCTTCAACGCAATTATGCGGAAGCGGAAAAGAGATTTTCGGACGCCATCACCACCTTCGAAGCATTGTTGAAGAATCGGAAAAGCTTCGCGGATCAAGCCAGATTGGCTGCCTGTTACCGGCGGCTGGCCGATCTGAAATGCGGCCAAGGCGATCCGAAGGCGGGCTTTGATCTGTATAACAAGGCCATTGGGCTGCTGAAGACGCTTGCCGTCAACAATCCAATGGTTCCCAAGTATCGGGCTGATCTGGCCACCATCCACATGCAGATCGGTATGGCCGAAAATCGCCGGAATGATCCGCAGACTGCGATGCAGTCGTTCAAGCAAGCACGCGAACTGCTCGAAAAGCTGGTCGCGGAATATCCCAGCGTTCCGGAGTATCGCTACAATCTCGCGGGCACCCTTGCACAAATAGGAGAAATCGACTTACTCGACGGCAAAGGTGATTTCAACAAGGGATTGGCGCAGTGTGAATACGCAATCAATCTTTTGAAAGGGCTTGTCTCCGAAAAACCGGATATGGCCGACTATCGAGCGAATCTAGCCCAAATCCACCTCAACATCGGTATGGCGCAGTACAAGATTAAACATCTTCTCGAAGCACAAAAGTCTGCAGAACAGGCTCGCGAGTTGCTCGAAACTCTGGTCGAGAAGCACCCCGACACTCTCGAGTATCGCGACGAGCTCACCAGCACTTTATTAATTATCGGACGCGTGCAGGCTTCGGAAGGAACATTGCCGGCCGCGAAACTGACACTGGAAGCGGCAAGGTCTCACGCCGCCGATCTCGTCAAACGCATGCCCGACAACAGCCTCTACCAACAGCGACTGGCGATGATCGAGAAGGGGCTTTCCAGCGTCACGGCGAAGCTGAAACAGAAGAAGTAGCTTGCCGTTCTGCGGTGGATGGATTCCCGGATCCGGTTTTCTCCGCAATCAGGGCCTTCAGATCACGGCGGGGTTCGGACCAGGCTTTCTTTACGGCATCGTCGAGAAGTTTCAAGACCGTCAGGTAGTCTCGATCGTTTGTGTCGACATAGGACGGCTTCGAGCACTTATGGTTACACGAGGAATTCGCCAGCGGGGCTGCGAGGAATAGAGTTCGCTGTGGTTGGCGAAGATCGATCCAATCCGCCCGGGTGACTTCCGCGGGTTTGTGGCAGGGCGTGCAGCGGCGGGTGTGGATCTTTTCAATTTTTCCGAGCAGTTGCTTGTCGGCGGGCAGGTCGTAGGCAGGTTTGTCGGGTCGGGTGTTAATGAAATTGTCGTGGTAGGGGGCGTTGCCGTCGACCCAGGTGACCAGACGCAACAACTCGTCGGCGCTCAAATTGGCACGTTTTCCGCAAGGCCCTTGACGAAGTGCCGCAATCAGTCTGCTACGGTGCGAACCGAAGGCCAGCGGTTTTGAGAGAGCGTCGGCCGGATCGGACTTGTTGCTATAGGCCACCAGTCCCTGGGTGATGAGTGTGCGATATGCCCGGCTGTGGCCGTCGAGGCCGAGTTCGCATCCGTACAGTGTCTTGAAACGGAATCCGGTGGTTAGTCCTCCGCACAAATCGATTCCAGCCGCGGGCTTTAAGCCGCCGTGGCAGGAGACGCAATGGCGGTCCAGGACCGGCTGAATGTCGCGGAGGAAGCTCAGGGGGCGGTTTCCCCAGGGCGGCGGCTGGGGTAT
>JAFGTN010000039.1 GCA_016934075.1 Pirellulales bacterium | reverse complement strand
TCAAGGGCACATGTAAAAGAAAGCTTTGCGAAGCGAAGGTTTCTTTTACATTGTCTTGACTGACACTAATTCATTGACAGATAACAATTTAACATCTCTGCGGCGTTTAGATATAATTTGCCGGCTGCGCCGCCAATTTATATCTAAACGCCCTTGACTCGCAATTTTGCAAAAGTCCAGTGAATAAATTTAAAACTGATGATTCTGCAATTGGAGACAATTATAATCAAAAGTGGGCAAGTCACTGACTTAGAAATTGGCGACGTGGATGGTGACGTGCGATGATCAGCCCGAAAACTGGAAAAGTGTCTCTCAGACTGTCCGGAAAATTTGCTCTGGCTTGTGTGATCTGCTTACTGTTCGTCGGCGGAACTGCCGCTCTCGCGGGTAAGGATAAGCCGAATTTCATCATTATCCTCACGGATGACCAGGGTTACAATGACCTCGGCTGTTTCGGCTCCCGTAGAATCAAAACTCCTATCATCGACCGCATGGCGGCCGAGGGCATGAAGTTTACTGATTTCTACGCTACGGCCCCGATATGCACGCCTACGCGCGCATCGTTGATGACCGGATGCTATCCGTCCCGCGTCGGACTTGGCACGCCTTTGCACACGTCTGACAATATTGGGTTGCACGATGACGAAATCACGTTGGCCGAGGTACTTGCGGCCGAGGGTTATGCCACCGCCTGCTTCGGTAAATGGCACTTGGGTCACCATCCGAAGTTCTATCCTACTCGCCACGGATTCGACTTCTATTACGGAACACCTTTGGGACACTGTTTCCTTACCGACCGAATGCGAAATCGAGGCGAGTATTCGGACTTATTTCTTTGCAACGAAGAACAGGTGAAATTCCCTCCTATCGAAGAGTTGACGGAGAAATTGACCGCTGAAGCCGTCAAGTGGATCAAATCCCACCGCACGGAACGGTTCTTCCTTTACATGGCCCACCCAATGCCGCACGGGCCGGTTGCAGCGTCGAAACATTTTCGGGGATCGAGTAACGGCGGCCCGTACGGCGACGCCGTGAAGACCATTGACTGGAGCACCGGCGAAATCCTGAAAACGATTCGAGAATTGAAGCTGGAACAAGATACCATAGTAGTATTTACATCAGACAACGGAGCTGACATCGGCAACTGGGGCGTCAAATCGAACTGGTTCGGGTCGAACAAACCTTTTCGCGGTCACAAGCAACAAGCCTGGGAAGGAGGCCTGCGCGTACCCTGTATAGTCTGGGCACCCGGTCGCGTTCCGCCCGCATCGGTCTGTTCGGAACTCGCCACCGTGATGGATTTCCTGCCCACTTTCGCCGCCATGGCCGGTGCCCGACTCCCTGTGGAGCGAATAATCGACGGCAAGGACATCAGCGCCTTGTTGTATGGAAAAGCAGGTGCCAAATCGCCTTATAAAGCATTTATTTACCACGTACGTTTCGGCAAGCGGGCGGGTATTCGCATGGGCGATTGGAAGCTATTGATAGACGTCGACGCCGGAACTTGGCGACATCGAGGCGAAGCACTCTACAACTTGAAGCTCGATCCGGGAGAAAAACGAAATCTCGCCGAACAAAACCCGGAGATCGTTAACAAATTGAAGAAAAGCCTCAACGATTTCGAACGACAATTGCAAAAAAGCACTCGGTCGGCGGGAAAGGTGCAGAAGGAGGCGGGGCGCTAGCAGCCCGTTGAATAAGGCCCGTTGAATAAGTAGGTCCCGCTTGCCGGGCGGAACCTTGGAATGGAAAAAATCCGTTGTTTCATGTCCCATCCGGCAGACGGGACCTACTTCACGCGCCGAAAATTCTCCTAAACCAGGAGTCTAAAGATGAAAAAGATTATACTAACGCTGTGTTGTGGCCTGTTTTTGCCAACATGCATCCATGCCGGTCAGTGTTGTCAGACCACGTTCGATATCGTCAAGCCTAAGGTGCCGGACAAACTCTGCCGCGTGACATTCGACCATCAGGAACTCGGTGGAGAAATCAACCGCCGCGTCCATAACCTGATTTATCACAACTTCATGGTGACCGATTTGGACGGCAAGTGGCTCAATCACTTTCGCAACCGCACGGATCACGGCGACCGGGGATATATCTATTACGGTATCGGTAAGGTGCTCGACGCCGGCAGCCTTTTCACCGCCTACACGGCTGACCCGAAAGTCGCGGCGCGCACACAGTACATTATCGACGAACTGGTGAAGTCCCGCGACGCCGACGGATACATCGGATTCTGGAACGTCGAGCCGGAGAATCGCCAAAACCACATCAACTGGATTCTGCATGAGCAGGAATACATCAACCTGGCGTTCGTTCGGAATTATCGTTGCACGGGCAATCCCCAATCTCTGGCCCACGCGAAAACCATGGGCGATTACATCCTACAAACATTTCCTACACCTCAGAATCCGTGCTACGATGCCGGCAATATCTGCACGGCGGGACTGCCGGAAGGGATGCTGGAACTGTACCGCGTGACAGGCGATAAGCGTTACTTCGACTTCGCTGCCGATGTGCCGCACGGGAATAACCGCGGTGAGATCAAACTCGCGTCGCTACGTACTTGGGAACAGGACTTCTCCCACCGCCCCTGCCATGTGTACGTCATGCTCGCTCGCTGCTACGCGCAGACCGAATTGTACCGCCTCACCGCTGAGGAAAAACTCTTGAACATGAGCCATTTCATGCGGAACGAGTTGCTCAAAAAGGGAGAGGGCGGCATGCTGGTCACCGGCTCGTGCTCCGAGGGCGAACATTTCACCTACAACCAGAACGGACGTGGTGCCATCGGCGAATCGTGTGTCACCGCCTACGTTCTGCGATGGATCGACAGCCTCCTGCGATTGGAAGGCGACATGCGCTACGGTGATTTACTCGAAAGAACCATATACAACGCCCTGTTCGCGGCCAACTCGCCCGACGGGCGCTGGATCCGATATTTCACCCCCTTCACCGGCGACCGCCAGTACGATACCCGCGACTATTTCTGCTGCTGTGGGAACTATCGCCGGGCCGTGGCCGAGCTACCGCAGAAGGTGTACTATCGCACACCGGAGGGCGGAATCGCATTGAATCTGTTCACGAATTCTAAAAAGGCGTTCGATGTGAATGGCCAGACCGTCGGGATTTTGCAGGAAACCGCGTATCCGAACACAGGCGATGTAAAACTGACGTTCTCGACCAAGAACCCTGTAGCGTTCGCATTTCAATTCCGTACGCCGCGCTGGTGCGAAAAAATCACGATAAGTGTGAATGGTGAAGCCCCTTTCACGATTGACCCGCTGGAGCAGAAGCTTGGGTGTTACGTGCTGAATCGGAACTGGAAGGATGGCGACGTGGTGAAAATCTCGATGCCAATAGTGTGGCGGTTCCTCCGCGGTCGAGCGGTACAGGACGGCCACGTGGTGCTTTTGCGCGGCCCTATTGTGTATTGCATCGGCAAAGATCAGAACGCCGAACTGCTATCGAGGTGCCCCGAAGCGCGGAATCTCGTCATTGATCCGGCTTCCATCGCCGAACCGGTCCGAGATGATTCGGTTCGTCCCAACGGTATGAAAGTCCTTGCTAAAGCGTGGCTGAATCGGGATTGCACCGGTGAAAAAGTCGATATCACCTTCACCGAGTTCATCGATCCCAGCGGGCAAGAAGTGTACTTCCATGTACCGGACCTCGAGGACACTTCACCAATACGTCTGACAGACGACGAAATCGTGTCGTGGCCAAATGAGTTTGTTAATGCACATGTGGTGAAGGCATTGTACGGACCAAAGGCGACCGGCGACCTGGAAGCAGTGTTCGAAATCCATGGGGATGTTGTCGCGGATTTGGCCGCGGATTATGTCAATCCAGGTGGCAAAACCGGCGTGAAGGCGAAATTTCCCGACACCACGGGCGGAAGTTGGGAGTTTTACAATTGCAAGAACAGCGGTCTACTGTCCACCGCTTCGACTAGCGATGTGAAGCCGTTGAATTCGCAATTCAAAGCATTTGGCTCACCGCTGGGTTACGCCTACGGGCTGGAAAATCAAGGCGATGAACTCGGCTTCGTGTCGAACTATGCCCCCAGCAACCGGCAGGAAGATGCATGGCGGGATCACTACACCGAAAAAATGTTCGACAAATTGATTTCCGCCACCGAGCGGAACGATTTCCTTTATACGCACCCGATTTCCGACACGGCTTCCTACAATGTTTTTCGGTGGACACCCTCTACCGACGCGCAAAAGAAGAATGTAACTCTGTGCGGCATGCTGTTCTCAAATTTGGGTAACGGCGTTGAACTCCGCGTCATCCGCTGGAACGATGACAAGCATTACGATGTTCTCGGCACATACAACACAAAAGATATCACGGTTGACAAATGTGGCACGGCTGAACTCGTACTGCAACTGCCACCAGGCAAGGTTGGCAAACATATTGACTTCGTTTTGCACAACGCCGGCGCCCATGTCTGCGATGCAACCGCCATAAAAGTCCGGGCGTACACAAACGTGCGGCGGCCCACCCCTCAGACCGATGTGACGGGAGAAGTGCTGGCGAAATTTCATAACCGCCTCGTAACGCCTCTAGGTCGATACGCCGATCTGTTTGGCGAAGTGGCACCCGGCGCGGAAAAGACGTTGAAAGTCAAACTCCACTACTGGCGGAAAGGCGTGGTAAGATATCGCGAATTCCCGCAGGACGCGGTCCTGGATTTGACCGAAGAATAACGAAGAGTATATCGGCAGGCGTTTTCCACCAGAAAATGGGAGTGCGAACGTTTCGGCATCAAACAATCAAAAATCACACCATCTCCCGGCACCGGCAACGATAAAATAGCAGTAATATGCTCCTCCCAATCGACGTATGTATTAACATCCATCGTCAGTCGAAGATTGTTGGTTCGAAACCAGCCGGGAAAGCATGGTTTCCGTCAGCGCAAGCCATCTTCTTATATTCATTCGCGGCTGCAGCCCTTTGTATACCTATGGCTTGTGGCAGCTCACTAAATGTCGGGAGAATCATCGAAAATTTGACTCTCCGCGGACATGAGGTTACAATCGCAAACATTATAAGCGTTTTCACAACTTAATTAAGGTCTCTATTATCTGACCTTTTAGCGACAAAAAGCAGTTATAAAACTGGTTATAGAAGCTTGGAAATGTCCCAGCCTGAACCCAAACGAAAAAATCCGCCAAGAGAGATAACAATGTCCAAGAACCACCAACAACAAGAGCATGGCTGCGGTTGCGACTGCGGCTGCGATCGACGCGAATTCCTTGGCACGCTGGGCGCCGCGACCGGCGGGCTGGCCTGGACCTCG
>JAFGTN010000398.1 GCA_016934075.1 Pirellulales bacterium | reverse complement strand
TAATGCAATGTAAAAGAAACCTTCGCTTCGCAAAGCTTTCTTTTACATGTGCCCTTGACTCGCAATTTTGCAAAAGTCCGGTTCTTATGTGGCTGTATCACATCTCAACGGCAATCGCACCGGTTGGCCCTCTTCGAGCGAGCGGTCGATTGCCATGCAAAGTTCGTGCGAGCGATAGGCGTCGGCGATGTTACAGTGGGATTGACGATCCTCGATGATGCATTCCACGAAATGGTTGATCTCGCCGTCAAAGGGATGGTGGTTGACGTCGCTGGAGTCGGGCAGGATCGTGGGTATTCGTGTCCAACTGGTTTGCCCGGGGAAGATTTTCTTTGACCAGACGCGGTTATCGCGGATGGATCCTTGGGTACCGGCCAGGTCCATATTGAAGGCATAGGGCATCTCGCAGTCGAGGAGGGCCGACACTTTGCCTATGGTGCCGCCTTTGAATTTTACCACGGCCACGACATTGGCATCGTATTCAAAATTCCCCTTGCTATTGTTGGATACGGCCGAGACTTCTTCTGCTTCGTCTGCGGCGAGCCAGCGGAGTGTGTCGACTGCGTGGCAACCGGCCAACAGCAATGCGCTGCCGCCGGTTTTTTTCTTGCCGTGCAGGTCCCAGGCGTGATGCGAGGGGCCCATGCCGTGCCAATAATCGGTTTCGATGTAAAACAGATCTCCTATCGCTCCGGATTCGACCAGCGACTTGATGTTTATCACGGCCGGGTTCCAGCGGAGACAGAAGCCCGCCAGGCTCTTTACTCCCGCCTTGGTTACGGCGTCGAGCAAGGCGGCGTTTTCCTGCATCGACAGTGCAATGGGCTTTTCGACCAGTACGTGCTTGCCGGCCTCGGCGGCGGCGATGCCCTGCTGTGTGTGAACGTAGTTCGGACCTGTGATGTCGACGATGTCCACGGCGCCGTCCGACAAAACTTCTTCATAGTTATCACGCGTGGCGCATTGTAAATCGTGCCGCTGGGCCATTTGGCGAGCTCGGTCGATGTTGATATCGCTGATCGAGACGATCCGCACATCCGGATTCTTCAGCCAGGCGGCCAGATGTGCTCCGGCCACCCAACCGGCTCCGTGGATGGCGACACCGAGTTTCCCATTGAGCACGGTTTATTCTCCCTTTTGTTGAATGATGACTTTGATGCTGGACTTTTGCAAAATTGCGAGTCAAGGGCACTTAGATATAAATTGGCGGCGCAGCCGGCAAATTATAACTAAACGCCGCAGAGATGTTAACTTTTTAGATGTCAATGAATTATTGTCAGTCAAAACAATGTAAAAGAAACCTTTGCTTCGCAAAAGCTTTCCTTTACATGTGCCCTTGACTCGCAATTTTGCAAAAGTCCAGTTTAAAACGCGTTTATTTTGGACGTGAAAACGGAATACCCACACCCATCCTGGGCGTGCCACACGGGCGGTTGCCGCACATCCTCAAATATTCTTATATCATGGCCGAGGCGGCTGCGAAACTCCCAAACGTGCAATTATATCGTCATTTTGTGCATTTGTGGTAGAATAGCACTATTGCCGGAGGAGGGGGTGAATGATGTCAAGTATTGAGGAATAAGATGAATCGCACGCCTCGTGTGGCTTTGCTGATGGAGTCCTCGCGGGCTTATGAGCGGGGGTTGATTCGCGGGATAGCCAAGTATTCCACTTTGAATGGACCTTGGAACTTCTATCGCAAGGTGCCGTCGGTTACGGGCGGTCACCAGCAGGCGATTCGCGCGCTACGGAATTGGAAGCCGGATGGGATTATCCTTCGCGAGCAGAAAAACATGCGGGCGATTTTGGATCTTGGGCTGCCGGTGGTGATTTCACCTTCGGAGCGAAATATTTTGGGCTATTCGAATATCCGTACCAACGACAAGGAGATCGGTCGTTTGGGGGCCGAACATTTGATAGACCGTGGTTTGCGCCATTTCGCCTATTGCGGCATGGATGATATCTTCGTCTGGTCGAAGGGACGTCGCGACAGTTTCTGCACGTCCATTTCCCATGGCGGTTATGACGTGCACTGCTACGATCCACCTTATAAAGCTCGGCAGTTCACCTGGTCGCGGGAACGTAAACACATAGTTGCCTGGCTCGGTGGATTGCCCAAGCCGTTGGGCCTGATGGTTTGCAGCGATGATCATTGCTTGTGCGTTATCGAGGCCTGTGCGCTGGCCGATTACCGTATTCCCGACGACGTGGCCATCGTCAGCGTAGGCAACGACGAAATGATCTGTGAATTGAGTTTCCCTCCCTTATCGAGCATAGCGCTGGGCTCATCACGGGGCGGATATGTGGCCGCCGAGAACCTGGCTCGACAAATGGCCGGTCAAGGGGAGATCCAGGATATCGTGATAGAGCCGACGGGGGTCGCGTGCCGTGGTTCGTCGGACATCATGGCCGTCGACGATCAAGAGATCGCCCAGGCTATTCGTTTTATTCAGCAGAACTCCGGTCGACCGATTTCCGTCGACGATGTTGTTCGGGCAACGGCATTATCACGCAGAAATCTCTATGCCCGCTTCAGCCAGGCCACCGGCCGAGGAGTATCGCAGTATATTCGCAGCCTGAGAGCCGCGCGGGCTGCCCGACTGCTTTTGGAGACGGGCATGTCGGTATCACAAGTCTCCGCCGCGCTGGGATTTGCCGACGAGAAAAACTTTGCGCGTTTTTTTCGCAGGGAAAAGGGGATGAATCCGGCCGAATATCGGAACCATAAAGGGTTTTCGTAGGCCGGTGTGAAAACGTGTTTTGAAAATGGGAAGCGGTTTCAGACAATGAGAGATAGAGGACTGTTGAAGTTCTTGTTGGTGGGGCTCGCTTCTCTCGGCCCACCCTACATTACTAATCCATATCCATTCCCAGCTTAGCCTCGCGCGCTTTGCGGTACTCTTCGCTGCCCTCGGGGCCGCGGCAAATGCTCCACTCGGGAACCCGTTCTTTGCCGTCGCCGTAGCCGCAGACGTCTCGGGTGGATGGGATTCTCTCGAAGAGCAGTTCGTAGAGCTTGCGGGCGGGGAGTGTGTCGCCGTATTTGAGGCCGAGTTTCTGCAGGACGTCGAGGTCCTTCTTCTGATCCCGCAAGGCCATGCTTCGACCGCCCAGACAAAAGGTGGTTTTGGAATCGTAGCGTGAACAGGGCGGACAGATCATGCAGGTTCCGCGGATAAGCGTCACCGGAATGTCGGGATTCTTGTGGATCACATCGATGGCTTCGAAGAGGTTGTCTTCCTGGATCGGTGCGAGATCGTCCATGCGGCCCCCGAAGAAACAACTCATGCACATCAGATGATGCGGCCGGATGCGAAGCGTCTTGGCTTCGTAAATCGCCTCGGTTGACGTCTTCTTGAACTCCGCTTTCTCTTGTTTATCGCGGCCCGGGATGACGGCGCCCAGCCCCAGCGCGTGACCCTTTTCGTAGTTCCCGCTCTTTGCCCGGGGGCATCCCTTCCAGGTGTCGCCGGTAAGGGTTTCGTACCCGCAGATTCCCTTAGCCGTCGAAATGTTGGTGAAAATCCGCTCGAACATGTCGATCGCGGGCCGAGCGTCTCCGGGCACCAGGCCGAGCTTCTGGATGATATCCAAATCCCGCTTGGCGTTGAACAGTTCGCCCTCGGGAGTATCCTCCCGCTTGCCCGGATTCTGGTAACGGTAGACCGATTCGTGGTTCAGCCGGAGCCGGACCGGCCTGACCGGATTCTCGCGCGCGGCCGCGAGGATTTCATCCAATCTCGCATCGCCAAGGTTCTTTTTGCGTCCCTCTCCCATCCGGCAGATGATACACATCAACTGATATGGTCGCACGTCGAGAAACTCGATTTCCTCGGCCTCACGTTTTCCGGAACCCGCCGTCTCCGATCCAGCGGCTACCGCCGACTCGAGCATCGTCAAGCCGATAGACGCCGCTGCCCCGGCTTTTGCAAAGCCCCGTCGATTCATACGCTTTTTCATTTTTCTCTTGCCTCGATTGGAGTCGACCGGAGTTGCTTATCGCACTGGGATCTCTGTAAGGATTCAGACCCGTGGCGCAGCGCGCGTTAATATAACGATTCGTGAAAGGAAATGCAAGAAATTCAAGAAACAATGCGCCGGTCGCCAATAAATCCAATTGCTTCAGGGGAGAACCAATCGTCACTTGTTTATACCGATAATCTACCCCACCTTTCATCCCTTCCAGGGCGGATGATATCCGAGCCCGAGGTTGAGGAGCTTTTGTAGCAGAGCCTCGTACTCGATCCCGATCCACTCAGCTGATTCAGCAAAGTCTTCGCCATACTCGAGGTTCGGATTTGCATTCGCTTCGATCAAGAATACTCGGCCATCTTTCCGCAGACGCAAGTCCATTCGGGCGTATCCACTCATATTCAGAGCACGGTAGGAGCGCTTGCACAACTTCATAATCTGCTTTTCAACGGCCGGTGGCAGATCCTTTGCGCGATTCGTCTTGATCCCATACTTCTTCTGGTACTCGCGGTCCCATTTCACCTTCGCCGTGGCGACATGGGGCATGTGATCGGGCATTTTCGAGAATACCATTTCCCAAGGCGGAAACGTCTGAAGCCGTCGGTTGCCGATCACGCCGACATAAAGCTCGCGGCCGTCTATGTATTGTTCCGCGATGGCGTCGCTCTGAACGCTTTCGTGGATAAATTGTACGCGCTCAGCAAGCGCAGCTTCGTCATAGACGATCGAGGCCTGGGAAATACCGAGAGATGCGTCTTCCATAGACGATTTGATGAACAACGGGAACGGCAGTTGTCGCGCCCGCATTTTGGTCTGGCCTCGCGGGAATACACTGAATCCTGGCGTGGGAATCCGGTGGTGGGCCAGGATCCTCTTCGCTGTAGCTTTGTCTCTGGAAAGCATTAGACCGATCGGATTACAGCCGGTGTATGGCTGACGCATCAGCTCCAGGTAGCCGACAACGGCATAATCGTAGCTAGCCACTCCATGGAATTCCTCCAACAGCATGAAAGCAATGTGCGGTGACCAATCTTGAATGGTTTGGCGGATGGGACTAAGGTCGTCGAAAACACCCAAGGGACGGACATCGTGTCCCATTTCTCGAAGCGTTGTCACAACATCGAACTCTGACTTCCACTCAGCGATCTCTTTCTCGCTGCGCCCCTCCAACGTATCTGGAGGAACTAAACCTTCTCGCATAATCACAAGCACGCGAAGTCTTTTCATAACGCTACCCGATGATGCCCGCCATGGAGGTAATTCATCGTCTGAACCGTAAGCATTGCCAATACATCCCATTTCAATTCGGCTTCGGATCGGTCGCAACGCAATCCCAATTCGGAGCAACGATCAATCATTTCGATGAGCACTTGATCAATGGTGTACTGGTACTCTCCCGTCCACTGGGACACAATCCTCCGCAAGTCGCGGCGCAAGCGACGCAAAACGGAAGCTGCAGTCGGAAGGTCCGTGCAATCCGGCCTGCCTGAAAAAAGCCGCTGTAAGTCTCGGTCGTAGAAGAAGGGGTGATCCAGTCCGTAGTGGGCTCGTTTGCGATTGTAGTACTCCCGCAGCGTTTCGCGAAGCGTCCGTAGCGTGCTGACCCGTTCACGCGAAGTCACTCGCGGCTTCTGATCGCGTACTTCGCGGATCAGTTCATCCACGTATTCCAACTTCTTCAGCGCCGGCCAACCACGATAGCGCGTGCGCCAACCAGAACGCGACTTCAGCCACACGGCAAACGTCTCGGCGAAGTCTTCGACGGGGTGACTCTGGGCGTACCACATATCCAGATGCAATACGTACCTCTTACTGTACGGTTTGGGCTTGTAGAACTCCGGATAGGGCTGGCTGGCTTTGCCAAACAGGTTCCTCCATCGTTGGCGTCGACGCAGTCGATAGGCATTGTCGACCGTGTGCCCCGCCTCGTGGCGGAGGATTCGCATACACCAGTCGTGCGTGCCACCCTCGACTTCGAGCATCTGCTTGCCCTCCAGCTTCATTAGCCTCGGGTGCGCGAGGTAAAATGGAATCGCAGTGCCCACGACACCATCGGGCGTAAACCACTCGTCAGACAGCCAGAAGTGCGGTCGGAACTTGATCCCTCTCATTTCCATCTCTGTATAGAGTTTGTGAATGCGTTGTTCCAGCCATGTGCCATTGATATGCAATCCGAGATCACACATCCGCGTGTCCAAAAGCTCGTCTTCAGACAATTGATTGAGATCTGGTCCGGCACTCTGGCGGCGTTTGCGGGTTCGGCGATGCGTGCATTTGTCTGACATTCTCAGGTACTCTAGCTGGTTCTGGCTTCACCCCGATCACAGCGGGAGGTGTGTGAAATGATGCGAGCGGGAAACCGCCTCCTATATAGCTTTGGCGAAACGAGCCCCCATCATGGGTTGTCAGGTCCGTGTTCGAATTTTATTCTTTCAAGCTACGTTAGCTTACACAGCTTGGCTCTTGCGGGCAACCGATGTCTACGATTCTCTTGCATCACTGCCACCAATAACTAGTTGCGTCCCTGTTCCGATTATAAACATTAGCAGAAGGAGGTGGAGATGAAGTGGGGTTTCCAATGGGGGAAGGTTGGTTCCGGTGCGGTAACATTCCTGTTGGCCGGCGGAATCACGGTTGCGCTCTTGCTGGTAACAGGCCGATTGTTCTTTTGGTCGGCAGGCATAGCTGTCATCGGATTCTTTGTTGGTTTTTCCGCAGAATCTGTGGATTGGCTCTGACAAGTGGTGTTATAAATTTATAAATACCATGGAGTTATGGCTCTGCAAGTGCCGCTGCT
>JAFGTN010000397.1 GCA_016934075.1 Pirellulales bacterium | reverse complement strand
TTTTACATGTTCGGCTGACGCCAAACAGCAGCGCGCCGGATAATCTGTTGAACTTCGGAGGCTTTTGTCAAAACTCCAAGAACAACCATCCCGAATTGAACTTGCCATGCGTGCCCGCCGACACGTCGCAGAATTCCGTTGGCGCTCGGAGCCGTCATCCGGGCGGCGTGCATGGCCTCTTGTGTGATGGTAGCGTGCATTTTTTCCAAAACGAAATCGACGTCGGCACCTGGCGTTCGCTGGGCTGGATCAGTGACGGGGGGCCGATGGGGATTGATTTTGAATAACAAGGGTGAAACCATGCAATATCGAAAAGCCTTTACACTTGTAGAGTTGCTGGTGGTGATCGCCATCATCGGTATCTTGATCGCGCTTTTGCTGCCGGCCATTCAGGCCGCGCGAGAAGCAGCGCGGCGGATCCAGTGTGCTTCGAACTTGAAGCAGATCGGCACCGCCTTGCACAATTACCACAGTACGCACAAGCAGTTTCCTTATGGCGCCTTGGCGGGAAGTGAACAAAACGGCACCGCCGGACACCCTTTTAATTGGCCGGAGTTCATCTCCCTACAGCATTACATTCTGCCCTATTTGGAACAGGATGAAATGTACATGGCTTTTGAGGAAATGCAGGTCTTGCCAGAGCAAATTAGGCCTTGGTATTCCGCTGCCGTGACACGATGGCCTGGATTGACCAGAATGCAGGGTATTTCTACCTTCCAATGCCCCAGTGACGGCTTAGGCGGCGCAACGAAAAAAATGGAAAATAGCATGATCCCACTCTATACGACAAACTATCTGGGGATTTTCTCGGGACTGCGAGATTATGACGTCCATCTAGATTCGACTAATAACCCGGCTTTCGACAAAAACATGCAAGCCGTATTCGCGATAAACCGTGGGGCCAGTGTGGCAGAAATCACCGATGGCACCAGTTGCACGCTGGCCATGGCCGAATACTTGACCGGAATTCCCGATGACGCGCGAGGAGTCTGCTTGACGAACCGTGCCGGTAGCCAATTTCTGTTCGTGGCTAGCACACCCAACACCAAGGCCCCGGACAATCTGTTAAACCATTTCAAGTTTTGTGGGAACTACTTCTCGAACTTTCCAGAGAAAAACCTGCCTTGCGTGCCCGGCGATACGCCGGCCAATACCGCCGCCTCACGCAGCCGTCATCCGGGTGGCGTACACGGACTGCTGTGCGATGGTAGCACGCATTTCTTCACCGACAACATAGACGTGGGATTGTGGCGGTCGTTGGGATGGATGCAAGACGGCGCTCCGATGGGGGGCGAGTTCGAGTGATGAAGAGAAAACACGCAACAATTTCAAGAACGATGATAGCCGGTCTTCTTACCCTGACATTAAGTGTGGGGTCTGTTGCGGGCGCATCCACCCCGGCCGACAAATCCACTTCGGGTTGGCACATACAGAGCAAGGCCGAGGTTCTGGGTAGCTTTCTCAAGAAAGGCGAACTGCCAATGGCGTTCACCTTTGGTGGGCGGCCTTCGGCGGAGTTGCTATCAGGCTGGAAGTTTTCGGTTGAATCGAAGCCGCAGGCGGACCAAACGATTCATACGGTTAAGCATGTCGATCCAGTTTTGGGGCTGGAGCTTGTCACCGAATTGATCGAATACAAAAAGTTCGCGGCATTGGAATGGGTGCATTACTTCAGCAACAGTGGGGCGGAAGATTCGCCCATCATCGATATGGTCGACACACTGCGGAAGGTAATACTGATTAAACCGCCGCAGACAGAAGCCGTTTTGCATCGGTCGTTGGGCTGTACGTCGACGGCTTCGGATTTTGCTCCGGTGAAAGACGTTGTTTATCCCGGTTACGAGCGAATAATCGCACCGCTCGGCGGTCGCTCGTCGAACGGGGCAATGCCTTTTTTCAATTTGGAGATAGGCGGCAGTCGCGGCGTTTTCGTGGCCGTGGGTTGGACGGGACAGTGGACGTCGCGTTTCCAGCGCGAATACGGCATGAACAACGGCAAGATTACAGTCACCGCGGGCATGGAGCGGATGCGTCTGAGATTACGGCCGGGCGAGCGGATTCGCACGCCCCGCATCGCATTGCTCTTCTGGGAAGAGAAAGAGCGGATTGCCGCTCACAACCGGTTCCGCAAGTTTATCGTCGAGCATCATACGCCGCATATTAACGGTAAACCGGCCGAGTTGATTATTGCAGGCAGCAGCTTCTTTGCACACTCCACCGGCAATACGTATAGTGAAGCAAACCAACTTGAGTTCATCGACCTTTATCGTAAAAAGGGTTTGGACATCAACTGCTGGTGGATCGACGCAGGTTGGTTCACGGGCGGTTGGCCGGACGGCGTGGGTAACTGGTTCCCCAGGAAAAATGCCTTCCCCAACGATTTTAAAAAGGTTTCGGCCGAAGCACACCGCCAGGGAATGAAGTTTTTGCTCTGGTTCGAACCCGAGCGAGTGGCCGAGGGTAGCCAGTTGCAACGCGAGCACCCTGAATGGTTGTTGGCGGCTGCAGAAGGCGCGCAGAAGCAGGGCGAGGTCTACTGTCCCAGTATCGGCGGCCCCACTAACTATTTGTTGAACATGGGCAATCCCCAAGCAAGGGCCTGGCTGACCGATCACGTTTCCAAGATGATCGCGGATAACAAGATTGATATCTATCGGCACGATGCCAACATCGATCCCATGAACTTCTGGCAACATGCCGACGAACCGGATCGATTGGGAATGGCGGAAATTCGTTACGTCGAGGGGCTGTACGAGTATTGGGAAGAACTCAAACGTCGGCATCCGGGCTTGTTGGTCGAGAACTGTTGCAGTGGCAACCGGCGTTTTGATTTGGAAACCGTAGGCCGCACGGTTAACCTCTGGAGAACCGATTATTGCTTCCGTCCCACGGCCGACCAATGCCAGACGTACGGGCTGAGCTATTACTTGCCCGTGCATGCCAATGTGGCCGTGAAGAGCGATAAGTATACGTTCCGCAGCATACTGGGCACCAGTTTCGTAACAGGCGACGATCCTCGTCGGCCCGATTACCCGCTGGAAGAGATGCGCGAGAACATCAAGCTGTTTTACCGCGTGCGCCCTTTGCTTTACGGCGACTATTATCCCTTGACACCGTACAGCACGCGAGAAGACGTTTGGCTCGCCTATCAGTTCCATAACGACGAGTTGAAGACGGGTGTGGTTTTCGCTTTTCGACGACCGCGAGCAACGGATGTTGAGCAAACACTCAAGCTGGGAGGGCTTACGGCCGGTGCGGAATATGTTGTTGAAAACATTGACACTGGTAAGAAGGAAATGCTCCGCGGCTCACAATTGCTGGAGGGGCTGAATGTTCGCATCGAATCGTTTCCCGGGTCGGCGGTGTTTCTTTACAAAAGAAAAGGATGATACAAGATGTCTAAGCGGTTCGTGTTGTTGTTGGCAGGCGTGTTTATCGTCGGATGCGGTGGGTCGGGCTCGGGACCGCAGCGAGAGGCTGTGCACGGGCGGGTTACGCTCGACGGTAAGAATGTGATGCAGGGTTCGATCGTGTTTACGCCATGCGGCCAAACCAAGGGCATGGTCACGGGCGGCACGATTCAAGATGGCAGGTACAAGTTGTCGGCCGATGCGGGAGCCGTGGTGGGAACGAATCGGGTCGAGATCCGTTCGGTGAAGAAGACGGGCCGAATGGTTCCGGCGCCCATGGGGAATCCCGGTGAAATGGTGGAGGAAAGCGGCGAAGGCATTCCACCACAATACAACAGCCAATCGAAACTACAAGTTGAAATCAAGTCCGGCGAAGATAACGAACATAATTTTGATTTGAAATCACGGTAGTTTCACAACATTTGCTGAGCGAGCGAGCACGTGAAGGGTAGCTCCGATAGATTGTCTGTCGGAGCTACCCGACGCGTATCCTCTAAGAATTTATCCACCACCAAGCGACCCGCAAATGGTCGTCCCACCGGAGGGTGAAGTAATGACTGAAAACAACCGCCCTGGCGATGTTATTGTGTCGTCGAATTTACGAGACGGGTGTGTTGTTGATTGGGCAAATGCCGTAGAACCAATGCATTCAAGCCTATACCTAATGGTGTGTGGAGTTGCGGCGTGCCGCGTTTCGACTCGTTGTCGTCCGCGGCCGCCGTGGCGTTTTTATATGGTGTTGTCTGGACTTTTGCAAAATTGCGAGTCAAGGGCACTTAGATATAAATTGGCGGCACAGCCGGCAATTTATATCTAAACGCAGCAGAGATGTTAACTTGTTATCTGTCAATGAATTCGTATCAGCCAAGACAATGTAAAAGAAACCTTCGCTACGCAAAGCTTTCTTTACATGTGCCCTTGACTCGCAATTTTGCAAAAGTCCGGGTATTGTGCTATTTCAAAGGATAAGTCATGAGAATATCCCGTTTGATCGCAATTGTTTTATGCATCATACCGGCATTTTACGCCGTATTGATTTGTTCCTCGTTTGCGAGTGCTTCCGGCGGAACCTTCGACGTTATTAATGCAGCCGAGAAGGCCGCAGTCGACAAGTGGGTGAAGACCAGACTCGAACAGCCCGGCGAAGATAATGGTCCCAAGCCGGGTTTGAACATTATAGCCAACTATGATTTTTTGCAACTCAACGGGCGTTTCGACAAACCCTTGAACATTGCGGATAAAATATACAAGCGGGGTATCTACGGCCACGCGCCCAGCAAGCTCCTGGTGCGGCTTCCGGGGCCTGGTAAGACTTTTTCGGCCACCGTGGGAGTGCACAGCAATAATCAAACCCGTCCGGGACGGGGCAGTACCGGTTTCTCGGTTAAGGTGGCCGGCAAGGAGGTCGTGCGCTCGAAGGTGATGCGCGAGAAGATGCCGGGTGAAACGCTTACGGCCGACCTGGGAGGAGCGGATGAGTTTTTGCTGGAAGTCGACAACGCCGGCGACGGCATCGGTTGCGACCAGGCCGTTTGGGCCGATGCCAAGCTGGTTCTGGCCGACGGCAAAACCGTCTGGCTGAGCGACATGCCGGTTACCGACCTGCGAAAAGCTTCCCGCGTGGGACCGCCGTTTTCGTTTGTCTATGGGGGTAAACCATCTTCTTTGCTGTTGAAGACGTGGAAGCGTGAACTGTCGACAAAAAAGCTCGACGAGAATCGTACAGAGTATACGCTCAGGTATACGGATCCCAAAACGGGACTGGTCGTGACCTGCGTGGCTATCAGGCACCATGACTTTCCCACGGTTGACTGGACCGTGTATCTCAAGAACTCGGGCAAGGCGGACACGCCGATTATCGAGAACCTGCAGGCCATCAACGATTGGTTCGATCGTGACGCCCGGTGTGAGTTTTTGCTGCATTATTGCGCCGGAGCCGTTTCGACCGAGAATGACTACGCCCCGTTGGAAACGCCGCTGGCAGCAAATGACAGAAAACGTTTCGCACCCAACGGTGGGCGTTCTACAAACGGCGCGTGGCCTTATTTCAATTTGCAGTATGGAGGTGGCGGGACGATTATCGTTCTGGGTTGGCCCGGGCAATGGGCGGCCGAGTTCGTGCGCGATGAAAGCCAAGGTTTGCGCGTAACGGGTGGTCAAGAACTAACCCGCTTCAAGCTTTTGCCGGGCGAAGAGGTACGCACACCTCGGGTAGTTATGCAGTTCTGGCGGAACCGCGATTGGATCGAATCGCAGAACGTGTGGCGGCGCTGGATGATGGCCCATAATATGCCCAAGCCGGGCGGAAAGCTGCCAAAGCCGCACTTGCTTGCCGCCGGCTCGCGGATGTTTACCGAGATGACCAAGGCCACGGAAGCCAACCAGAAGATGTGCATCGACCGCTATCTGGAAGAAGGCATCAAATTGGATTACTGGTGGATGGACGCCGGATGGTATCCGTGCGATGGCAACTGGCCCAAGACGGGCACTTGGGAAGTCGATCGCAAGCGGTTTCCCAAAGGTCTGCGGGCAGTCAGCGATCATGCTGCCGCGAAAGGCCTCAAAACGGTCGTATGGTTCGAGCCGGAACGCGTTCATGCGGGGACTTGGCTGAGTACTCAACGGCCGCAATGGCTGCTTGGTGGCAATAATCTGAATCTCGGCAATCCCGAGGCGCAAAAGTGGCTGACGGATCATGTAGACAAGTTGATAAAAGACGAAGGTATCGGACTCTACCGCCAGGACTTCAATATGGATCCCTTGAATGGTTGGCGCGGGAACGACGCCCCGGATCGGCAGGGCATCACGGAGAACAAGTATGTTGTGGGGCTATTGGCCTATTGGGATGAACTTATCCGACGCCACCCGGATTTGCTGATCGACGAGTGCGCTTCAGGCGGAAGGCGCAACGATTTGGAATGCATGAAGAGAGCCATTCCCATGTGGCGGACCGACCACTCGCTCAGGAGTACCAGCAACCAGGCCATGACGCACGGTATTTCGCTTTGGCTTCCCTTCCACGGCACGGGCACATTTGCCAATGTGATGCGCGTGCACTTTTACCAGAAAGATCCGGACATGTCCATCGTGCCGTATTGCTTCTGGAGCGATATAACCCCCAGCCTGGTTCTGATTTTCGATGTTCGTGAGAAAGGGCTGGACTATGCCGCCATTCGACGGTTGATCGACGGTTGGCGCAAGATCAACCCGTATTATTACGGCGACTACTATCCCTTGACGCCCTACAGCCTGGACGACAAGGCCTGGATCGGTTGGCAATTCAACGACGCCGAAAAGTCGGCCGGCATGATCCAAATGTTCCGCCGGCCGCAGAGTATCTACGAGGCCGCGCGTTTCAAGTTGCGGGGACTCGATCCCGGGGCGACTTACAAGTTTACGGAACTGACGTCAAAAAATACGTTCACCAAGAGCGGGCGGGAATTGGCCGAGAAAGGGTTGCTGATCACGATTGACGAGTGTCCCGCGGCGGCCATTTTTACCTATGAGAAAATCAAGTAGCATAATCTGCATATCTACACCCTGTTATATCAATGGCCCCACCATGAGAACCTGTTGTCTAAACTCCATCGCCTCGTTTGTTGTTTTCAGGATCTGGCAAATTATTTGCGGTTTTGTTTTTTGCTCGGGGATCATAGTATCGACAGGGGAGCTGTTTGCAGCGGACGGTACCAAACTGCCACCCCGACCCAAGCTGACCAAGCTGCCGGTGAACTTCGACACCAGTATGGAAAATACGCCGGTGATATACAAGGACCGCGTGATTCTGGTACAGAACGAACGTCCGGCCCATGGCGGTGATGCCGGTAACATTTATCTTTACATCGAAGACATCGCCACCGGCAAGCGGATCGCCAAGTTTGGCGAATTGCACTCTTTTGTCAGCGCCTATGTCGATGGCGACGTTTTGAATGTTTTTGCAAGCCGCTATACGGCAAAAGATTGGGCCCAGGATATCTATTGTTTCACGACCACCGATTTGAAAAACTGGAAACGCGAATTGGTCATCCCCCGCGAGGGAGACGAGCATCTATTCAACTGCTCGGTCTGCAAGGATGATAAAGGTTATTTAATGGCCTATGAGTCGGACAAACCCGTTAAATTCTGTTTCAAATTCGCCCGCTCGAAGGATTTGGCGAAGTGGGAAAAGATCAAGGGCCTGGCTTACACGGGCGAGCACAACGAGTACAGCGCCTGTCCCGCGTTAAGATACCATGCGCCTTATTACTATGTGATTTACCTCCATCGTCCCTTGCCCGGCCACAATGGTTGGATTGCATATATGGCGAGTTCTAAGAATCTGGAGACTTGGGAACTATCGCCCTACAATCCGATCTTGGAAGCCACCGCCGGAGAGGGCAAAAACAATTCGGATGTCGATTTGTTCGAGTGGCAGGGTAATACGTATCTATATTACGCCACGGGCGACCAGGCGACCTGGGGCAGCGTGCGGGTGGCCATGTATGCGGGGCCGCAGAAGGAGTTCTTCGAGAGCCACTTTCCGTCGGGCGTGAAGTTCAGGACATGTTCGGCGAGAAGGTAGGGGGGGACAGAGGGCAGAGGACAGAGGATAGATGATAGATCATGGCTTTGGACTAAGTACATAAGACATAAGAATTCAGATTTCAGTTATCAGGTATGTGGATTGGGGTTGAAGATATGTTTATCAGTGTAATATTACAGGGCGGTGGAGTGTAATGTTGGATTGTTTTTTGCGATCTGGTTTGCTTCTGGGATTTGTGCTGGCTGGTGGCATGCAATTTGTCGCCGGAGCTGATGCACAAGTAGACCAAGTTGACAAGATCAAGCAATTCGGGAATGTTGTCTTATTACACAAACTGGCCGACGAGTGGCTGGAGGGATTGCCGCTGGCAAACGGCATATCCGCGGCCATGGTCTGGGGTGAGCCGTTGAAGGTTGTTTTGAGTCTGAATCATGTCGACTTCTGGCGAGACCATCTCGTCAAGGAGATCGGCGACTACAGCCGCCACGTGCGCGAGGCGCAGCGGTTGGTTCTGGCAGGAAAGACCAAAGAGGCCAATGAGTTGTATGCCCGACATATCAACCGCTCGACGTTGAACGTCATGCCAAACCAAAAAAGGGGCTTTACCATATTCGCCGGCTACACCAACTCGTTCCAGCCGATCGGCGACTTGAATATCGAGTTGGATTTGCATGATGCTCCGACCGATTATCGTCGCCGTTTGGATCTGGCCGAGGGTATGGCAACGATCGATTACAAGTGCACCAGCGGTAAAGTTAAATGGCAGTGTTTTGTACCGTTGGCAGAAGACGTGGTGGTTACGAGAATCGTTTGCGAGCAGCCAATCTCGGGTTGTATCAACTTCGCGCGCCCCGCACAACAGGAATACGAATGGACGGCCACGGCTGCCGGCGATGAACTGGCCGTGGACGGTGTTTTTCAAGAGGGAGTGAAGTCGAGCGAGTTGGCAAAAGCCGTCTCGATGGGAGATATCGGAAAAGTCACCGCGCAGCCCAAGCAGCCGGCTTTAAGGTTCGAAGGTGTTAAAGATCTGTTGGTTGTTGTTGCCGTCGATGCGGGCAAGGGTGAGCACGATCCTCAGGCCATTTGCCGAAAAAAAATCGATACGGCAATCAAGATCGGCTTTGAGGACATGCTGGATCGACACGTTGCCGAACACCGTGGCATGTTCGACCGCGTGGGTCTTTCGCTGAGGGGCAAGTCGGTTTCGTCGGATGGATCGACGGACTCGTCGGAGTTGATCTCTCAGGCGGTCAAGGGCGAATACCAGCCCGAGTTGGCAGAGTTGGTTTTCCAGATGGGGCGTTACCTGATGATGTCGTGCAACCGAGCAGGACGCCGGCCGGCCAATTTGCAGGGGATCTGGAATCGGCATTTATCTCCGCCATGGGATAGCGATTGGCATGGCGACATGAATATCGAGATGAACCATTGGCTTGTGAACCCGACAAACCTGGACGAGTGCAATCTGGCTGTGTTCCGACAACTGGAATTGATTGTTGATCAGGGAAAACGAAACGCCAGGAAGATAGCCGGCAGCGATGGCATACTTTTCTATGGCCTTACAGGCGGCGATACGAACACCTGGTCGCCGGAGGGTGGTTTCTGGACCGGTTGCGCCGCCTGGCTGGCACAGCACTTTTGGCGCCACTACGAATACACACTCGACCGAGAGTTTTTGGCCCGGCGGGCGTACCCGTTTATCAAACAGGTGGGCCTGTTCTACAAAAGTTTCCTGGTCAAGGAAGTCGGCGGACACTATGTAACCGGTTTCGCCCATTCGCCCGAAAACGTACCGCCCAACGGCTTTGTCAACGTGGTGCATACCACCATGGACACGGCTCTGGTGCGGGAAGTCATGCGAAATTTGTTAGAAGCGGGCAAGATCCTCGACATCGACCGTGAGCTATGGCCGATCTGGCAGGATTTGCATGACAATGTTTTGCCTTATACGGTCACCAAAGAGGGGCTCCTGAAAGAATGGCCCGAACCGTACGACGAACGGCCCAACCATCGGCATTTTTCACATTTGTATCCCTTGTACCCAGGCGATGAGTTTACACAAACGGCCGTGCCCAAAATGGTGGCCGCCGCGCGGAAAGCAGTGGCGCTGCGGGAAGCTCAAGGCCGTGGCCACAACTTCGGCTGGAGCTATCCATGGCTGGCGTGTTTTTATGCCCGATTGGGCGAGGGCGATGCGGCCCTGGAAAACCTGCATTGCATGGCAAAGGGCGTCACGGTCGATAACTTGCTGACTTGCGGCACCGAATGGCGAAACCTGGGTCTGACGGGCAAATGGGGCCTGGGGAGGCTGTTCCAGATCGAAGCCGGCCTGGGAGCCTCGGCCGCCATGGTCGAGATGCTGCTGCAGAGTCATCAAGGTTTTATTGAACTTCTGCCGGCCTTACCAACGCAATGGCCCACGGGGCAATATAGAGGTTTGAAAGCCCGTGGAGCGTTTGAGGTTGATGCAGCGTGGAAAGACGGCAAAGTCACCCGTACCACTATCAGAAGCCTCAAGGGTGGCGCCTGCAAATTGAAATTCACAAAGCCATGGAAGACAGTGGAAATTGCCAGCAATGGACCGGTAAAGTTCGAGCTTGACAAAAAGACGCGTGTAATCAGTTTCGCATCCCGGTCGGGCAAGACATATGTTATAGATTTCAATTATTGAAGAGAGAGAATGTTGCCGTGGACGGCATGACCGAGAGTGCGCTGATGGATAACAGCCTTTCCTTTATGAACAAGAACCAAGCGACCTTTGTATTATTCACCAGCGAGAAAAAGCTTAATTGTAGTCTGAAGAACCCTTACCGAGGATAGCGATTCATGAAAGTAAAACTCCTTTTTAGCCTTGTTGCGACCGCTGTTTTCATGTCCACGCAGATTTTGTGGGCTGTTTCGCCGTCACTTGTTGAAATGGCCGCGGCGCACCGCTGGACAGCGATCCGATTCGAAACCTCACCGCGGGAGGTCAAGTTGCCCGAGGTGGGGCTGTTCGTTATGACGAATTACGACGCGGTATGTCAAAACGCGCGGCTGGGAAAACCCATGCGGATTGCGGACAAAGAATACAAGCGGGGTATCTATTGCCACGCCGCAAGCAAGATTATCGCGCGGCTGCCCGGCCCCGCCAAGACGTTTTCGGCCACCATCGGCGTCGACAGCAATGACCAGACACGTTCCGGACGGGGATCCATTGTCTTTTCAGTTGACGTCGCCGGCAAAGAAGTATATCGCTCGGACGTGATCCGCGAGGGAATGCCCGGAAAATCGATCAGCGTAGAGTTGGGAGGCGCTAAAGAATTAACTCTCCAGGTGGGCAACGCCGCCGATGGGATCTCTTGCGATCAGGCCGACTGGGCTGAAGCGAAGGTGATTGTAGCTGATGGGCAAACCGTCTGGCTGGGCGACCTGCCGCTATTCGATTTGCGCGAAACGCATTCGCCGGGATTGCCATTTTCTTTCACGTATGACGGCAAGCCGTCGGTCGAACTGCTCAAGACGTGGCCTCGCAAGCAGAACACCAGAAAGCTCGACGACAAGCGAAACGAGCATACTTTGAGCTACACGGACCCGCAAACCGGCCTGGTGGTTCGTTGCGTGGCGATCGAATATCAAGATTTCCCCACAGTCGAATGGACTGTGTACTTCAAGAATACCGGTTCGGCGGATACACCGATCCTGGAGAACATTCAGGCATTGGATACGGGATTCCGGCGCCTGGGCGCGAGCGAATTCCTGTTGCACCATGCGGTGGGTTCTCCGGCAAACGGGACGGACTACGGTCCAAGGGAGACTTTACTGGGTGCCAATGTTATAAAACGGATCGCCGCGGCTGGGGGCAGATCGACGAACAGTGATTGGTCCTATTTTAACCTGCAGTGGGAAAATAGAGGTGCGATCGTGGCTGTGGGATGGCCCGGCCAGTGGGCTGCCGAGTTTGCTCGTGACGCGGGGGAAAACATCCGTATCCGAATCGGCCAGGAGTTGACGCATCTGAAACTCACTCCGGGAGAAGAGGTGCGGACACCGCTTATGGTCATGCAGTTTTGGCAGGGGCGCGATTGGATCGACGCGCAAAACATTTGGCGGCGCTGGATGATGGCCCACAGTATGCCCAAGCCTGGTGGCAAGCTTCCGCCGCCGCAGTTGCTGGCCTCCAGCTCACGGGCCTACGGCGAAATGATAGGCGCCAACGAGGGTAACCAGATCATGCACATCGACCGTTACCTCGAAGAAGGAATCAAGCTTGATTACTGGTGGATGGACGCCGGCTGGTACATCTGTGACGGCCAATGGCCGAAAGTCGGAACGTGGGAAGTGGACCGCAAGCGCTTTCCAAAGGGTTTCAAGCCGATCAGCGACCATGCCCATGCGAAAGGCCTCAAGATCTTGGTGTGGTTCGAGCCGGAGCGTGTACACCCCGGCACCTGGCTCTACAAGGAACGTCCACAGTGGCTGCTTTCGGTGGGCGGGGGCAACAAGCTTTTGAACCTTGGTAATGAGGAAGCCCGAAAGTGGTTGACCGACCATGTCGACAAGATGATCATTGAGAATGGGATCGACCTGTATCGGCAGGATTGCAACATCGATCCATTGGCATTCTGGCGGAAAAACGACGCTCCGGACCGTCAGGGCATTACCGAAAACAAGTACGTAGTGGGCCTGCTGTCCTATTGGGACACGCTACTGGAGCGTCATCCGGATCTCCTCATAGATGAATGCGCCTCCGGCGGAAGGCGCAACGATTTGGAGATGATGCGGCGGGCGATTCCACTATGGCGCACCGACCATCCATACCACATGACGAAAACGCAGGGCATGACTTACGGCATCTCTTTCTGGCTTCCGATGCACGGCACGGGCACGGTAGCCTGCACGGGGGCGGGGTACTACGGCGGGGGTAAGACGCCGGTCGAAGCTTATCCCTTCTGGAGTGATGTAACCCCGAGCTTGGGTCTTGGAATAGATGTCCGTATCAAGGATCTCGATTACCAGAAGCTGCGAAAGCTTATAGATGGTTGGCGTGAGATCAGCAAGTACTACTACGGAGACTACTATCCGCTCACGCCGTATAGCCTCGACGATAAGGATTGGTTGGGGTGGCAGTTCAATGACCCGGCCAAGGCGGGAGGCATGGTACAGGTTTTCCGCCGCCCGGCGAGCATCTACGAAGCTGCCCGATTCAAGCTCCGAGGTTTGGATGCAAAATGCAAATACATATTCACGGAGTTGAACACGGGCAAGACGCAGACGATAAGCGGAGATGAGTTAATGAACAAGGGTCTGCTAATATCCATTACCGAGCAACCCGATGCCGCGGTGTTTGTTTACAAGAAAGAGGGGATGTAGATGAGATCGGTCACAGCATTCATGTTTCTGTCTGCTGTCTTCCTGACGGTATTTCTTGCGGCGCCTTGCCCGGCGGAAAGACCAGCCAATCCCATATTGATTAAACTCCCCTTCGCCTTTCCTCGTGGCATGGAGAACACGCCGGTAATATTTAAAGGACGGCCGGTTTTGGTGGATAACTTCCGTGAGCCCAAGCCGCTCGCCTCCGAGATGTATCTGTTTCTGCAGGATTTGGCGACCGGGCAGGATATTTGTCGATTCGGTAAGACATTCTCATTCGTGAACGGCTTTGTCGACGGCCAGGTGCTTAACGTGTTTGCCACGGAGAACACCGACGACGACTGGACGCACGACATCTATCGTTTCTGGACTTCCGATCTGAAAACGTGGAAGAAGGAGTTGGTTGTGGCCCGCAAACCCGGCGAGCATCTTTTCAATTGTTCCGTTTGCCGCGACGACCGAGGGTACATTATGGCCTACGAGTCGAACGTTTTGGACGAAAAGACCAATAAATGGAATTTCCGCTTTGCGCGATCCAAGGATCTGTCGAAGTGGCGGGACGTCGAAGGGGTGCAGTTCGGCGATCGGCACGAAAAATCATTCTGTGCCTGCCCCTGCATCCGCTACATCGCCCCTTACTATTATGTTATCTATGGAGCCGAGCGGAATTTGGGACCCGGGAAACACTACGAGTGCCGACTACCCCAGACAGCTTATGTGTCGCTTCTGGCGCGATCCAAAGACCTGACCGACTGGGAACTCAGCACCACAAAGTATCCCATGCTTGATCCGATTGCGGGTGAAGGCATCAACAATACCGACGCGGACCTCTTCGAGTACGAAGGCAACACTTACATCTACTACGCCACTGGAGATCAGGCCACCTGGGGCACCATTAGAATTGCCATGTATCCCGGCCCCATGAAAGAGATGTTCGAAAGCTACTTCCCCGAGGGTGTTCCGATGATCCGATTCGACGCTGCCAAACGGAAGTATCTATATCCTGCTGTCAAACTTTAAAAAAAGTGAAAAGAATACGCTGAATCCGAATTATGATTTGTTCAACCAAAGGATATTTGCCAATATGTTATTAACGCGACACATATTTTTTCTGTCTTGTTGCCTGTTGATTTCCGTACCGAATAACACGTTAGCAGAGGTAGAAGTCCAGCCGATCAAGCCATCTGTTGTGGTTTCGCTGGATGGACAGTGGCTGCTGGCCATCGACCCGGGCAACGTGGGCTGTGCCCAGTCGTGGTGGCAGACGCCGCGACCCGAGGCCAAGACGACCAAGGTGCCGTGGATTATTCAAGAAGCCTTCCCCGGCTATCACGGCGTAGCCTGGTATTGGCGTACCTTCACTCCACCGAAACAGCTTCATGCGAACGGACGATATTTGTTGCGATTTTGGGCCGTCGATTACCAGGCAGAGGTCTGGCTCAATGGTGTACACCTCGGCGGGCACGAGGGTGGAGAAGGGATGTTCATTCTCGACATAACCAAGGCCATCAAGCCGCAAGGGCCGAACCTGCTGGCCGTTCGTGTCCTCAATCCCACCAATGAATCCATCGATGGCATCAAGCTGGCGGAAACACCGCACCGATGTAAAATGATTCCTTTCCGAGCGGGGGCGCTCTATAACGATGGCGGGATCGTCGATTCGGTCGAACTGCTTGTCGCACCGCCGGTCCGCATCGACAATTTGGTCGTCCGTCCTGACCCCAAGACGGGCAAGATCGCCGTCGAAGCCAAAGTGCATAGTTTTTTGGCGGAAGCAGTTCCCGTCGAAATGGAATTCACGGTTTCGCCGGCAGCCAGTGGGGAAACACTCAAAGTCGTTCGCGTCAACCAAAGCGTCAAGCCTGGCGATTCGCAAGTCAAGGCAATTCTTGATATGGCCAGTCCAAGGCTGTGGCAGCTGAATGACCCGTATCTTTACCGCATCACGGCGCGTGTCCACCAGGCCAGTTCCGATTCGTTTGACGAACAATCCGCGCGATGCGGATTCCGTGACTTTCGCTTCGAGAAAGGTTATTTTCGGCTTAACGGAGAGCGGATCTTCTTGAAATGCTCTCATACATCCACACACTATCCGATCGGGTTGCACTATCCGCACGATCCGGACCTTGCTCGCCGCGACCTGCTGTTGTCAAAGGCGATGGGGTTCAACGCGATTCGTTTCTTCTGCGCAGTGCCGACACGCTATCAGCTTGACTTGTGCGACGAGTTGGGCCTGATGGTCTATCAAGAATCGTATGCCGGCTGGCTCCTTGAGCCCAGCCTCAAACTACCCGAGAGGTTTGACCGCGAGATTACTGAAATGATCCTCCGCGATCGCAACCATCCGAGCATTGTGATGTGGGGATTAGTGAACGAGACGAGCGATGGTGATTTGTTACGCCATGCCGCCAAAACGTTGCCGTTAGTCCGGGCGCTGGACGAAACTCGTGTCGTGATGCTCAACAGTGGGATGTTCAATTTTGTGCAAGGTCGAAACCAACTGGAAGGCATTTCGATGTGGAGGGGGGATGTCGGTCAGGAGCCGAACATCACGTTCAACGGGAGCAAGGGCAATATCCAAGCAGTGGGCGCCCTCTGGGAACCCGGTCGCCTGGCGTTACACCCTGGCCAGAAGGGCGAATACTGCGTACTGCGATGGACTGCGCCCGCGGACGGCGAGTACTTAGTGGACAGCAAGTTTGCCAGTATTGCGCAGCATGCGACCACGGATGTTCACGTGCTGCACCAGAGCAATTCGCTCTTCAGTAGCGCGATCAATCTGCCCGGACATGGCTCCGCATCGTCCTGTAAAAAGACGGTTGTTGCAAAAACCGGCGATACGATCGATTTTGCCGTAGGATACGGCAGCGGTGGATATGGCGGCGACACAACGGGCATCGATGCCACCATCGTGGCAAAGGACAAAACCACGCACGATGCCTCGCGCGACTTCTCTATTGAGAGGAACCCGCAAGGAGTCTGGAGCTTTGGCTATTTTCAGCCGGGTGCATCGCCAGATGCCGCAACCTTCAAGCGATTTACTATGGGTGAAACCATCGCGTCGCCGGAGTGCCCGTGGGGTACATTGAGCAATCCGCAGTCGAAGGTCTGGGAGAACCTCGTTAGCGATCAGCATCCCTACAAACGGGTACCGCATACGGCCGGAATAATTCGCGAGTTGCGTACCGCTGCCGGCCACCGCGACAAGCCTGTGTTTGTTTCGGAGTATGGCATAGGCAGTGGCGTGGATCTGGCCAAAACAACACGGCACTTCGAGCAGCTTGGGGCAGAAGAGCTCGAAGACGCCCACTGGTACCGGCAACGTCTGGACCAATTTCTCGCCGACTGGCGTCGTTGGAATCTTGATGATACGTTTGCCAGTCCCGAGGATTTTTTCGCGCTTTGCCTGGCGAAGATGGGCCAACAACGGCTGCTGGGCATCAATGCGATCCGCGCAAATCCCAAGGTAGTGGGCTACAGCATGACCGGCACGGTGGACCAGGCCAACTGCGGCGAGGGGCTATTCACGACGTTCCGCGACCTGAAGCCGGGTACGATCGATTGCGTGGCCGACGGTTGGTATCCCTTGCGATGGTGTCTGTTTGTTGAACCCGTCAACGTCTATCGCAAGACACCTGTGCGGCTTGAAGCGGTATTGGCCGATGAAGACATGTTGAAGTCCGGTGAATATCCGGTAAATTTGCGAGTTGTTGGGCCGGAAGCGAAATGCGTTTTCGATCGCACCATCAAGGTGACAGTCCCCGCTCGAAGCAGTAATGCCGAGCCGCCCATGGCAACTGCTGTGTTTGCCGAGGATGTGGTCATCGACGGTCCGCCGGGCAAGTATCGGTTTCTGGTCACCTTCAAACGTGGAGCGGCCGCTGCCGGTGGCGAGACGGAGTTCTACGTGGCCGATCCGGCCGATTTACCAAAGGTCGAGACCGAAGTCGTCCTGTGGGGCGG
>JAFGTN010000396.1 GCA_016934075.1 Pirellulales bacterium | reverse complement strand
GTGGGCGATACTGGGCTCGAACCAGTGACCCCTAGCTTGTCGAGCTAGTGCTCTAACCAAACTGAGCTAATCGCCCATAACTCTTGCCTTATGGGACGGCTGTGGAACATTTTTCGTCACTCTCGGCGTTTGACTTGCGTTAAATGCCACCGGAGAAAAATGCCCCGACAAGTCTTTTAATCTGCCATGAGTGGCTAAAAACGTCAAGTAGGGGTGGTGGGTTGGCTTTTTTGTGAACCTTTTTCTCGTTAATCCTGCCTTCCTATTGATATAATCACTTTTCTCAGCCTATACTTAGGTACGAGAAAACCTGATTGGGTACTTACCGCGCCGTCCTTTGTATCGATGGTGCACCCAAAAAGGTGACACGATAGGTAATCCAGGAAATATGCTAAAGGTAAATCTGCCCGACGGAAACAGTTTAGAATTCTCTAGTCGCGTACGACCGATCGATGTGGCTTCCGAAATTGGGGCCGGATTGGCAAAAGCGACTCTATTGGCCGAAATCACCAACCCGAGTGATGGTGAAACCAAGCTGGTTGACGCCGATCGGCCACTGCCGGAAGATGGCGAAATCTCTCTCCGCCTTATCACCAAACGCGACGAAGAAGCGTTGGCTGTTATGCGTCATTCATGCGCGCATGTGATGGCCAGGGCCGTAATGCGGCTGTTCGACGGAGTCGAACTGGCATTCGGCCCCACGGTCGACAACGGCTTCTATTACGACTTCCACCTCAAACACTCCATCAGCGAAGCCGATTTTCCCAAAATCGAAGCCGAAATGGCCAAGATCATTAAGGAAAATGAACCCTTCGAACAAATCGATCAACCGCGGGAAAAAGCGCTCGAACTCTGCAAGGAACTCGAACAGAAACTCAAAATCGAGCATATCGAAGAGGGGTTAGGCGACCAGTCGACGCTGAGCTTCTACCGGCAGGGCGAATTCATCGACCTCTGCGGCGGCCCACATATCCCCAGCCCGGCATCGATCGGTGCATTTAAGCTACTATCAGTGGCCGGCGCCTATTGGAAGGGCGACGCCTCGCGCCCCCAGTTGCAACGCATCTACGGAACAGCCTGGTTCAACAAAAAAGATCTGGAGGATTATCTGACAAAAGTCGAAGAGGCCAAACGACGCGACCATCGCGTACTGGGTAAACAGTTGGACCTGTTCCTCATCGATCCGGATGTCGGATCGGGCCTGGTAATGTGGCTGCCCAAAGGCGCCACCATACGCCGCGAATTGGAGACGTTCATCTACGCCGAGCTTTTAAAACGCGGTTACCAGCCTGTCTACACGCCGACCATCGGACGAGTGGGCCTGTACGAAACTTCGGGACATTTCCCATACTACAGCGACAGCCAGTTCCCGCCCATCGAGGTCGACAAAGACGAACGCTACCTGTTGCGGCCCATGAACTGCCCGCACCATATAAAGATCTACCAATCGAAACCCCGCAGCTATCGAGATTTGCCGTTGCGATTGGCCGAGTTGGGCCTTGTACATCGCTTCGAACAGTCGGGCGAACTCAGCGGCATGACCCGCGTGCGCGGCTTCACCCAGGACGACGCCCATATTTTCTGCACGGAAGAACAAGTAGCTGACGAGTTCCGCGGTTGTATCGAAATGACTCAATATGTGCTGCAAACGCTGGGCCTGAGCGATTACCGCGTGCGGCTGAGTTTCCGCGATCCCCATAGCGATAAATATGTGGGCAAGGCCGAAGACTGGAATAAAGCAGAAGCCGCCTTGGAGCAGGTCTGTCGCGACCTGGGACTACCGAACCTGGAAATCGAGGTAGGCGAGGCCGCCTTCTACGGCCCCAAGGCCGATTTCGTTGCTACCGATTGCATCGGCCGCGAATGGCAGTTGGGCACGGTGCAACTTGACTACAACCTACCCAGCGAGAATCGTTTTGCGCTTGAGTATGTCGGAGCCGATAACGCGCCGCACCGCCCGGTGATGATCCACCGCGCCCCGTTCGGTTCGCTGGAACGTTTCACGGGCATGTTGATCGAACATTTTGCGGGCGCGTTTCCGCTATGGCTGGCCCCCGAGCAGGTCCGGGTACTGGTCGTGAGCCAGAAGTTCGAGGAATATGGCCGCGAAGTATTGAACCGGCTTCTACAAGACGGTATCCGAGCCACTGGCGATTGGCGACCCGAGAAGATCGGCGCCAAAATCCGTGACGCGCAACTAGAACTGACTCCCTATATGCTCATTGTGGGGGGGAGAGAGATGGAACAAGGTACCGTTTCGGTTCGCGACAGAATCGAGGGAGATGTGGGGGCGATGCCGGTTGACGATGCCATCGCCAAGCTGAACGACGAGATCAAACAAAAAACAATTAGACAATAGGGTGTTTTTTAGGATAAACCGGTTGACGAGCCGTCTCGGCTCGGAAATACTCGGTGCAAGTAAAACGAGAGTGTGGTATTCATTATTCATCACCAGGCACACACAAAATAATTATTCCTTAACAATGTGGTCTTAGACTACGAGAAAACCGGATCCCGGGTCGTAGGCCCGGCGCTCGCCCGGTACAAAACAAGATAGTTTCGAGGTATTTCAGTTTTATGGGTCGATGGAGTTCACCGGATAAAGAACCCGATAAACAGCGGATCAACGAAAAGATTCGTATTTCTCCAGTCCGTGTAATTGGAGCTGACGGCGCTCAGTTGGGAGTCCTGCCAACAGAAGAAGCATTGCAAACCGCACGACAGGAAGGCTTGGATCTGGTCGAGGTCGCCTCAGACGCCAAACCACCGGTGTGCCGTATCATGGACTACGGCAAATTCAAGTATCAGCAGAAGAAACGGCAACACCGCACCCACACCCATCAGACTAAGGTCAAGGAAATCCGCGTGCGGCCAAAGACGGGCGTTCACGACATCAACGTCAAGATCAATCGTGCCCGCGACTTCCTCGGCCACAAGGACAAAGTCCTTCTGACCGTGATGTTCCGCGGTCGCGAGATGGCTCACGTCGAAGAAGGCCGCCGTGTGATCAACGAGATTATTGAACAACTAGAAGACGTCGCCAAGGTAGAAGCGCCGCCGACGCAACATGGCCGGCGAATTTCTTGCACGCTATCGCCGAAATAAGCTGGGAAGCCAGAAGCGATCTAAAGGCGGTACTACAAACTTCTCTCACACACCGATATTGTGCTGGCGATCGGCCTTTATAAGTCCATATCACAGCATATTATGGGATCATTTGGGCTTTTGTTTGACAATTGTCCCATTTTTGCTACAATCCGGGGCATGAGCACGGTATTCAAAAGGCAAACGAACTGCGAGTTATTGGCTCAGCGGCTTGGCCAGGATATCCTTCTCCGAGGTCTGAAACCCGGCGACCGCTACATTTCGGCAGTCGAGGCGGCTGCAAAGTTGGGCGTGAGCCGCATGTCGGCCGACCGCGCCATGAACGTGTTGGTAGAGAAACGGTTGCTTGTTCGTCAAAGGGGCCGGGGAACCTTTGTCGGCCCGAACGCTCATACACCCGCAGCTACAAATGCAATCCATATTCATATAATGAGTTTCGCCGAAGGCGAGTTGGCTCCAACGGTCACACCACCGGCTACGATCTTGGCCGGGCTTCGTCGCGTCATGCCTTCGTCTATCATGCATACACATCTACTGCCGTTTGCCGACGCCTGTCTCTACGCCAGACAATTGGTCGAGAGCGAACCACCGGGCAACCGCTCGGGATGGATTCTGGGGCTTAGCCCACGAGAGGTGCAACAGTGGTTTTCGCGACAATCCGTTCCGGCGATCGTTCTGGGTGACGTATTTCCCGGAATATCCCTGCCTACCATTCACGCCGACCAAACGGAGGTGGGAGGGCAACTGATTCGCCTTGCACACACCATGGGAGCACGGCGTTTCGCTTTCATCAACCGCCAGAACTGGCGTCAAGGCGATGTTGCCGCGTTAAACGGCGCGTTGCAAGAGCTGAGTAATCTGGGCATGACTCCCAACCGCATCGAGATATGCAACGTACCCGGCAGCAGCACCGCCGCCGGTCGTATTCTCCACGAACTCATACAACGACTGGCCACTGCAGCGGATGACGAAAAACAGGCCCTGCTTTGTCGTTCCACCGATATCGCAAAAATAGCAATCGAAACGGCCGAAAAACTGGGCCTCAAAATACCCGACGATCTTCAAATCGTCTATAACCGCCCTTGGACGGACGACTCACCAGTAATCGCGCCATGCGTCGACGAAACGGCCACGGCCGAAGAAGGATACGCAATGGCGGCCGCCATGCTTGAACGGTTACTTGAAGGCAATCACAAAGTTACCAATACTGATCGATTGTCCGTGCAATGCGTTTTCCCAAAAGACCACGAGGTTTATAACTGAAATTTCTCCACAAAGGATCGCATCATGTATCGATCACGCTCGTTACACGGTTTTACGCTCGTGGAATTGCTGGTGGTGATTGCCATTATCGGCATTCTGATCGCGCTCTTGCTTCCCGCCGTACAGGCAGCCCGCGAAGCGGCCCGACGGATGCAATGCACCAACAACCTCAAGCAAATGGGTCTGGGTTTGCACAACTACGAATTGACGGAGAAAAAGTTTCCACCGGGAGCAGGAGGAACCGGAACCAACTGGAGTTGGTCGGCGTTCATCCTCAATTATATGGAGCAGACCCAGTCATTGGCGCGTTGCGACTTTCAACACGGCTACAACCTCCCTCAATACAATGGTGATGCCACCAGGACATTCATACCCGTCTACCATTGTCCCAGTGCTCCCGAGCATCAACTACTATCTTGTTGCTCCGGTATTCCCGGTGAAAAAGACACGGCAGAGACCAACTATTCGGCAGTAGCCACACATCATATCAGCCCCGTGACATACGGACGTTGGAGAACAGGTGACCCAGCGGATATGAAAGACTCCGGCGTGATGCACGTCGGTGGATCGTATGCTATCAGCGACATCACGGACGGTCTTACCACCACACTCATGGTCAGCGAGTACGTCCGCAACGACAACGATCCCCACAAAGCAAGATATCCTTCCTATTGTCCCAACCTGAATTGCTACATGGGCAAATTCTGGGCATCGGAAAATGTGGTCACCAGCGGCTATGGAATCAACGGCGGTACCGACTACGAGCGGTCGGCTATCCAAAGCATGCATCCCGGCGGAGCCAACTTCCTCTTCGGCGACGGCCACGTGGACATGCTCAATGAAGACATAGACCAGCCTATACTCAACGCCTTGACCACCCGCAGCGGAGGAGAAGTGATAGATGAGAGCAAGTTTTAACAGGCCGTTGAAAAGCAAGTAGGGTGGGCCAAGCGTAGCGAGCCTCACCAAACGGATTAATCGATGGTGGGGCTCGCTACGCTCGACCCACCCTACCGACTTCATTTCTCCCCACAACACCATACCCGAGAAACAACCATGCAACGTCTAATTTCGACTACCGTAATCACCCTATTCCTTCTTCCGAACATTCAAGCCGCCGACACGATCGACATCGGCTCGCGACGTGAATTGTTTATCGACGACTATATGATCGACTCGATGAAAAACGTCGAACTCAAATTCCACGAACCGGTGCGGCGCGAGATTGCCATCCAGTGGGACAAGCCTTGGGAAGGCAGCGGATGCGGCTACACCACGGTATTCCAGGACGGCGATAAATATCGCATGTATTACAAATCCTGGCAGCACTCTGGCCAGTCAAAGAATTGCCCCTTCCACCGTCTCGTGATCGGCTACGCCGAAAGCGACGACGGCATCAAGTGGCGGCGTCCCAGTTTGGGCCTTTTCGATTTCAACGGCTCCAAGGAAAACAACATCACGCTCAACGAAATCGACGGATCCGAGTGCCATGATTTTTCGCCGTTTATCGACAAGAATCCCCAAGCTACCGCGGACGCCAAGTATAAGGCAATCGGTCTCGCCTACAAACACAAGATCAGGGGGGTCTGGGCGTTCAAATCACCAGACGGCGTCAACTGGACCCTGATGAAAGACAAACCGGTCTACAGCAAGGGTGCTTTCGACACTCAGAATATCGCCTATTGGTCCGAAAAAGACGGCAAATACGTGCTTTACTACCGCGTGTTCGTCAAGGGCGTGCGGCACATCGAACGAGCGTTTTCCGACGACTTCATCAACTGGCGGCGCGACGGGCTGATCGACTTCGGCGACGGCGGACCGACCATGGAAGAGCAGTTCTACGTCAACCAGATCAAGCCCTACTACCGCGCGCCGCATATTCTCATCGGCTTTCCGGCCCGTTACGTCGACCGCGGAATGACGGCCTCTACATATAAACTTCCCGAACCGGAGTTGCGCAAACAACGCGTCGCCGCGAACCGCCGCTACGGCACGGCAGTCACCGATACCGTTTTGATCACCAGCCGCGACGGCAAGAATTTCAAACGTTGCAACGACGTCTTTATGCGGCCGGGCTTGCGAACCAAATACAACTGGTCCTACGGCGACAACTACGTCGCCTGGCACGTAGTCGAAACCGACTCGACCGAAGACGACTCGCCACGCGAACTTTCGCTCTATTCGGCCGAGGCGTACTTCACCGGCAGTTTTGGCCGCCTGCGGCGTTTCACCATGCGCATCGACGGCTTCGCCTCGGCCCACGCCAAACACGATCAAGGCGAATTGATCACAAAACCGTTCACCTTCGACGGCGAGCGTCTCTCGCTGAACTTCGCCACCTCGGCAGCGGGTTACGTAAAAATCGAACTGCAATCACCCGACGGCAAGCCCATCCCCGGCTTCAGACTCGACGACGCCGATATCCTTTACGGCGATACGCTTGACCGAACCGTGAGTTGGAAGGGCAAGAATGACGTTGGTTCACTTAAAGGCAAGCCGATTCGCATGCGGTTCGTGATGAGCGAAGCGGATGTATACTCTTGGAAATTTGAGGAATAAGAGAGTAGTTCACTCTCGCCCTTTACTTACCTGACAAGGCCCGTCGATGCATTTCACAGGCCCGTTCGATCTGCTGCTGAGACTCGCAGGGCAGATACATTGCGCGCATTACCATTTGATATCTTTTGCCTACCTTGTAATCCGGGATGAAGAACTGGAAATCCCAGGCCGGATTGCCGCGCCCGCCGCCGGACGGCGATTGGGTAATACGGATCTGATCTCTCGGTCGAAAGATCTGGACAAATGCCATGACAGACTTCTCCCGTATTTTTTTGCATCTACAGTCAAACTGAAACGCCGAAAAACACTGGCTGACAAGCAGCCAGTGCCACCTATTCCAGAAATCTGGTATCTTGCCCTACAGCAACCCGTAATCGGCAAGCGTCTGTCGCAGACCTGCTTCTTGTTCTTCGCTGAGCGGTGTCATGGGCATTCGCAGCTCGCCCGTGTCGCGGCCGAGGATCTTCATGGCGGCCTTGATGGGGATGGGATTGGTGG
>JAFGTN010000395.1 GCA_016934075.1 Pirellulales bacterium | reverse complement strand
CCAATTTGTTCTTGGGGAGAATGATGTCAAAACAACCACGATCTATCCCCACACACTCAATCGTTGACCGGCTGTCATTCGCAGTTCTATCGATGAATTCTGAAGTAATCAGAGGGTCTTATATTGATCTGTATAAAATGCCACGATAAAATACCCTGCAATCAGTAAGTATTGGCAATAAAAGAGATTAGAGTCGTTTCAACAAGATTTTCTTAGGCGGGATATACCGACAAACTTGTCTTGGTTTCCGTTTTTATCGGGTATCTCGGATAAACATACAGTTCTGCCATTGAAATCGACAGCGAATGCCCTATAGTGTTTGACCATCTTGAGCCCAACGATTCGCCCATCGAGTCACTGCCGATACTCAATGCGTACCTTCATACCGTTGCGGCAACGCTCAAGCCGAAGGTTGATCGAAAAGCGAAAGCCGTGGTTACGATAGCATGCCTTCCGTCTTTTGAAGTCGAGTGGATGCTTGCCCTTGAGTGTTCAAGAAGCGGGCACTACACATCCTACGCGTGTACTGCCGACCGAGAAATCTGGCCTCTTGAAGAAGCAAAGACGATTACACCAATTAAACATGAGTCGCCAGTTTCAGCTGAACTCGGATTCATGCTACACGAGATCTACCGACTAGCACTACTCGGGACTCGGCATTCGTATTCGCCGAACATAGGGCTTGACGGCGTCACCTATCACTTTGCGTACGATCACATGAGCGGAAAGACTTGGTCACCCCCAGAAAACTCTTTGCCCGGCAAACTTTGCGCCCTTTCGAACGACCTATATAATGATACTGTTGCGGGCCGGATCAATGAACGCCGTGTTTGCCGGATCATCCGTTGGTTTCGCGGCAATCTTCCAGGGTTGAATGACGTGCGCGGTGGCAGAACCAAGCGATGAACCGAAGTCGCGGAGCCGTCGTTTTTGAGCGTGGAAAATCAATCGCCGCGACTCGGTTATCGCGACCGTTGGCTGGGGGAGAGATAGGTGAAGAAGGTCTTCGTTTCGTACCGATACAAGGATCGCCCGCGTTTTGACGTCGTAAGGGACATCGCCGCGAGACTTCGCTTCTTCTCCATCGAGGTGATCCTTGACCAGCGAAGCCTTCTCTTCGGCGAAGACATCAAAGACTTCATGGCGAAGGCCATACAAGAGGCCGATGCCCTAGTCATTCTTCTGAGCGAGGACTACAACGAAGTCCTTGACCAACACAGCGGCCCAGGGGAAGGAGTTCGGTACGAAGTACGTCTTGCTCTTCAGGAACGTGACAGGCGACCGGCGTTTCGAATTGTGCCGATTCTTCTCGATTCAGGCGCGCCGGTCCCGCCATTCGACCGCCTGAAATGTGCGCGACCGACGGATATTGATGAAATCATAACAGAACTCGGTTTGGTGGAGCACCTTACGGAATCACGGGTACTCGCCCAGCGCTACCGCGTGGATCGACTCATTGAAACTCGAGGATTCGCACGGATCTTCGACGGGCATGACCTGGTTGTTGACGCACCGGTGCAAATCTACATGGTTCCAGCGGCAGGGGAGACGGGGCTACAGGGCGAACGTTTCCGGCTCTTTGAGCGAGTGCTGAAGGGCCGGTCTCTGGCGTTCAGCCCATTCCTACTCAATATCCGCGATTCGTACCTGAGTGCTGACGGGGCATACTATCTTGTGACCGAGCAGTTCGAGGGAACAGACTTGTCCGTCCCCCTCAATCAGAGACGGACAACCCATCCCTTTGGCGCTCTCTCCATTGCCTACCAGGTCGCCCTTGGGCTCTATGAATTGCACATTGCTGGCGTCGTACACGGGGGGCTGGCCCCCAGGGCAATCAGGCACAATGCAGCGCGCACGCAATGCAAGTTGATTGATTTCGAGTTCGCGAGGCCAACAGACATGACTGAGGGAGCTCCTCTAGACGGCTATCCCCTGATAACGCCTCCGGAGAGGTTCCACGGCGGGTATCCGTCAGTTCAGCAGGACATCTATCAGTTGGCGAACCTTGTCTTCTGGCTGATCGCTGGGTTCCCCGTCGTCTCGAGGGAGTTCCCTCAAGGCGCTCGCCTTTCGACGGTCTTCACAGAAGACCCATCTCTGCATGGTCGTCTGGCATCCTCGCTGCGCGAGGCCGTTTCGCACGTAACTCAGGAGACATCCACTCATCCAGATCTTGTGCAATCCATAGCCAGGACCACCACAAATGAGTTTTTGGATCGGGACCTAAGTCAGTTTCTGGCCCGGTGTCTTAATCCCGATCCCGCATCCAGGCCCAAGTGCCTAGGCGAGACCCTCTCCTATCTCACCGGACTGGGTATTCCTCCTGCCGGGCGATTACTCGACCACGCAGGAAGAGAGGTCCCAGGCGCCCTGATTCCTGAGTATGGGATGGAGCAGAAGGCATGATGAGAGCGCATCAGCCAACAATCGAATCGAACACGACTTCGGGTTTGCCGCGCCGCTTCGCTCTGCGGCCAACCCGAAGCGGTTCATTCGCGACGTTCGGCCACCAACCGTTCGCCAGCAAGACTCACATGGTCCCACTAAACGGATTGTCTATGGACGAATCACAAATACCTTTACTCGTCATTCTCGCGGAACTTCTCCGAATTCAGCGCTGGGCGGGAGGCGACAGCGTTTCCGCGGGACGCATTTTTGGACTAATGCACGGCATTGAATCGGTCATGCGACAAGAAAACGAGTCGTTTGGCATCAGCGAGGAAACGCAGCGCAAAATCGAAGACCTGCTGGAAGACGTCGACAATGACAAGCAATCAACCGATGGCATGGCTATTAAGGACCGATTGCGCCGCGATGGTGTTGATGAAACCGACGCGGCAACGATCATGGAGTTGTGTCGGCTGCAAAGCCGGTTTGGTCCCGCAATCGACAAGGTTGTAAACGGCAAAGGCTCAACATTCAGCCATCTCGACCGATCCCGTTCGCCCGAGCAAGATTGGTTCGGCTCGCTCCACTATATGGAACTCATTGATTGCACGGAAGGTGCGCGCCACAAGATGTATGCTGTCTTTGCCCCTACCGTTCCGCGTGTTGGCGAAATCGTGTCGCCACAAAAAGGCTCTACAATGCAAGTGGTTGGCGTTGACCACGTCGTGATTGACCAAGGACGGCAACAGGGTCTGTCACAACACTACCTTGTTCCACACGTTCTCCTTGAGGCGATTGACGATGATGAGTCGTAAGCGCACCGCAAGTGCTGGAGAACAATCGGGTGAACGGGAGCGGGCAGCTTTGCGGCTTTTCAACTCTGATTTCTTCGGTTACGGTAATCGGTTGTTGAATGCCGATTCCTTCGGCCCGCCTCGTTAACTTAGTCAGTGGGAAGAATCTTGGCGAGGAAAACGAAGCCACTACCGAAAGTTGCAACGTGCGAGATCGTCGATGGCTATTTGCACACATACGACGCTGGCGGCCGTTTGTGTCTCGATATTGAGAACCGCGAGCGAATTGTGCTGGTCCACGATCTTCGTACCTACGGCGAAGACCTACACATTGGAGCACTCGGTTGGACCATTCCCGAAACGACCGATGGTTACACATTTGCGGAAATTATCTTTGATACCGGACAAAAACTTCGTCTAAAGCGATACGCCTTTGAACGGGTAACTGTGGAATGTGCGAAAGCCGTCGCGGACCAACTCATCGCAGATAATCGGAACACCAGATTTGATGCAGATCCAGCCGTCGCTGCATCCTGTCGTGAAGACTGGATTGCAAAATACTACGGAGAATACCTGACACTATCGGAGACCATCGTAAAAGGGATTGGCGATCAGGAGTTGTATGCTTTCACCTTCCCATCGTTGATCGAGCTGGCGACAGTCAAGGGCGACGAACACTATCCGGTCAAGGTCGGGTTTTCGAAGAACTCGT
>JAFGTN010000394.1 GCA_016934075.1 Pirellulales bacterium | reverse complement strand
TTGTTTTCAGTAGGTTACAAGTGGAAGACGGGACTGAAAATCCGTGTGTCGGCGGTTCACCATGCAGCCTGTGGAGAACCTATTTATAACACAATAAAAGATGGCGCAAGTCCTGATCTTGTAATTCCTGTTTTTTTCTTAAAGAAATCACGAAACTCTATTACTGGAAACGGCATTAGCGTTGTCCCCACGGTCGTGTGGCTGATGGATTCGACGATTCCCAATTCAACCGTTTTCTCCGCGACAAGCCGCAGCGACCAATTGCTATAACCGGCCGGCGGCTCCCCTAACCGCAGTGCAATGATCTTGGCCTCTTGTTCACCATCAAGCAACTTGGCACGCGGCGGCATATCACGCTTCTTGCCCTCCAACGTTACCTCAAAGCCTCTTGCCACCAGAGATTGACAAACATTCGACACCGTTTTGGTGCGGCATAAAAAAGCGTCGGCAATTTGATGGTGAGGCTAATGGGGGCCATCGGCATCCGCTTTCAGTAAGATGTGGGCACGCTTTACTTTTTGTGAGGTTCCCTTGAGTTTTGCAATGACCTCAACCAATTCTCGGCGTTCCGCGTCAGTGAGACAAACAATGTACTTCTTATTCATAAGGGACTCCATAAAAACGTAGTTTACGGAGTCATTATCGGACAAACCGAAGATGAATATTTAGTTTTTACAGAGCACTACAATAAAAAGTGCGAAAGATTCTTGACACTCCCCATTTCGAAGCACTGGATCGACATTCGTATAGATTTTGTTCGTTAAATTTGGCGAAGAGTGTTCCAGCAACCTCTGAGTCACAGCAGTAGAGACCCCATTTTGAGCCAGGATTGAAGCAAAGGTATTCTGCAAATCGTGAAACTTCAATCCCGACAATCCGGCTTTATCACAAATCTTACGCCACTGTCCAACAATTTGCTGGGCTATTACACATACCCACAATATTTTCCTATCACGCTAAAATCAACCAATTGCTTGTCATTTCTGCAAACTCGATTAAACTCACCGTGCAGTCAGCAATTACAGAACACTATCACCCAGCCAGTTATAAGCCAGAATTGCCAAGTCCGAGAGAGTCACATTATTATCCCCATCCAGGTCCGCACCGTCACAGGTAGGGATGTCGGTGCAGCCGGTCCTGAGCCATTGGACTGCCAGACCGAATAGGTCGTTCATCCCCTGTGTACCGGTATAGAGATTGGCCACCTGAATGGTCATTTGTGCCGTATCCGATTGACCAAGCGTATCTTCGACATGAACTGTAAATGTATTCAATCCGACATCGGCGGCCTTCGGGGTTCCTGAAAGCATCCCATCGTTTGCGACAACCAACCAGTCACTCCCGGAATCCTTACTGAAGGTCAATCCGCCTGCGGGAACATTAACATAGTTTGCTAATGACTGGCCACTGTACAGTTTAAGCTCAGCTGCATCAGTATTACTAATCGGATCGCTGGAGAAAGAAAACGGGAGATATAACTGGGCAATTTCGTCAGCAGATAACGCATAATCATAAATTCGGAAATTATCGATCCGCCCATCGAACAGCGGGTCGGGCCACTGGCTCTGGCCGATGTAGTTGTTCACCGGGTTGAACGAGGCCGGGTCGATGGTCATCGAGGGGTTTGTCGCAACCGCTTCGCCATCGACATATAGCGTGCCCGTATCACCCTCCAGCGTCACGGCCAAGTGGACCCATTGGCCGGCAGGTAATGTAGTCGTGTCAAGAGTCTGTTCGCTGCCGTCGTTTTTGATAGCAAATCGTAGCGTGTCACTGTCTGAACGAGGGGTCAGGAACATGTACTGATTGGTGTCGTTACCAAAGTCAAAGATACGCTGCCAAGCGCTGCTACCATCCCAGTTTACCCAACACGCAACTGTGATATCTGTGGCACCGAAAAGCATGTTCGCCGGAAGCACCGTATATTGGTCCGCCCCATTAAAGTCGACAGCTAATCCATCCTGTCCGGTCACAAATCCAGGCAAACCATTGGTGGCAACGGCATGGTTCAGGTTGGTGGAACTGTCATTGGTATTTCCTTCGAAAGCGTAGTTCGCAACAAGCATCGGATCGGTCGTGGGTGTTACGGTAAATTCGTAGGTTCCAGAGACCACCAGGAATTCCGCTAAGCCGCTTTCTCTTTTCAGAAGTTGCACGCCATTGGCCGTCTCAGCGGGCAGGCCGCCCTCATCAATAGTGGCCCCGGGGCCGGCCGGCACATGAACAACCGCAGTCGTGTTAACCGGGACTTCGACCCGCAATGTGATGTTTGTATCTGAAATACTCCAATCCGTGGCAAGACGGCCATACACCGTTTCCTGCGAGCACGACGCCGAGGTCAAACCGCCAAAACCAATAAGCGGAGCAATGAGCGATTTTTTATAGCCCGGTTCCAATGCCTGAAGGCCGCCGATATTCCCGTACATCCAATTGCCCACTGCGCCATAGGCGTAGTGATTGAACGAATTCATATCCACCGGGCCGAACGTGCCATCGGGATTAATTGAGTTCCACCGTTCCCACATTGTCGTCGCACCCATCGAAATCGGGAACCCCCACGACGGATAATCCTGATTGAGCAGGAGACGAAATGCGAGATCGTTGCGGCCGATGCCGGTCAGCGCCGGCAGCAGCCATGGTGTGCCGAGAAAGCCGGTCCGGAGATGGTAGTTATCGGCAGCGAGTTTTTCGATAAATCTCGCCGCCGTCTCATTGCGTTGCGCCGGGTCCGTGACCATATTCATACCAAGCGCTATGGCATAAGCGCACTGGGTTCCCTGATAAATCGAGCCATTAGCATTGCGGTAAGCATTCACAAAGGCGCTGCGGATTTGAGGCACCAAAGCCGCCCATTGCGCAGATAAGCTCGACTCCCCCATTACCGCCGCCATCTCGGACATCATTCGCGTATCCTCAGCAAAATAGGCCGTGGCGATCACCTTGTGCTCTTCGAGCCGATTCCAGCCAGCTTCGAGACTCAGCCAGTCACCCGAAAACCAACTGCTGCGGCCCTGTTCGAGCAGATCGCCATCAGAGGTTGCACTGTTATAGACGAAACCATAGAAATTCTTCATCGCCTCCCAGTTTTCGCGAATGATTTTCTCGTCGCAGGTCGCTTGCCAAACCGAGTAGGGAATCGTGATAAAGGCATCCGACCAACCAACCCCGGTTTCATCGAACGCCGTTCCCGGCTGGGGCACCACGGCCGGAATATTCCCATTGGCTTTCTGTGTATCGCGCACGTCGGTCATCCATTTCGTCAAAAACGCTCG
>JAFGTN010000393.1 GCA_016934075.1 Pirellulales bacterium | reverse complement strand
TCTCGCGAAACCGGCCAACTCGACCATCCCGACGCCGAACCACTGGCCGCGCCGGAACTCTATGCCAGCCGCGTGCCCGAGTCGTTCACGCCCAGCGTATGGGGATTCTTCCTGCCGCTGGGATTATTGATTTCGATCGCCATCGGTACGTTCATAGCCACAGGCTCGCCACAAGTGCGTTGGGCCTTTGCGGCCGCATTGGGCCTTGCAATACTTATGGCACTGGCGCGCGGCATGTCGCTTAAGGTTCTGATGGAAGGCCTCGGCGATGGTTTCAAGGGAGTGGTGCTCGGGTCGGTAATCTTGCTCCTGGCCATAACCATCGGCGGAATCAGCAGCGAGGCGGGCGGGGGGATTTTCCTTGTCGACCTGCTGGGTACCCGCGTGCCATTTTGGGCATTGCCCGTGATGCTGCAAGCGTTGACAATAATCATATCCTTCTCCACAGGCACAAGCTGGGGCACCTATGCTGTGGCCTTCCCGTTGGCCATGCCCCTTTCCTGGGCAGTCGCACAGGCCAACGGTCTCGACCACCCCATGTTGTTCATGACCATCTGCTTCGCCTCCGTAATGGACGGCAGCGTGTCGGGCGACCAATGCTCGCCCATCTCCGACACCACGGTGCTCAGCGCCATGTGTACCGGTTGCGACCTGATGGACCACGTCCGCACGCAACTTCCCCAAGCTTCGGTAGCGGCGCTGCTGGCAGCCGTCTGTTGGACGGTTTTGGCGTCGTTTTGTTGATAATTGTCAGATTGGTAGGGTGGGTCGAGCGTAGCGAGCCCCACCGGTATAATGCTTGGTGCACTTTTGGTGGGGCTCGCTGCGCTCGGCTCACTCTACGGTTGTACAATATCACTCAGGAATGGGCAATCCAGTGTCGCTGACGAGTGCCCCCACCGCGTGAGGGGGAAAAGTCCAAAAACCACTTATTTCGGGCCCTTGAGATCGGCCGGTAAGAGCGTAGAATAGTAAGCTTGTATCCGTATGGATGTCCTTTAATAATGACCCGGCGGTTTGCCGCCAGACGCCTTTGCATGCCTTATGCGTGCCTAAAATTTGCTTTTCCGAGGATCTATTGATGAGCGAGAGCCCGAACCAGCCTACTAACCATTCCGACGACCAGGCACAGTCGGAGCAGACCGCGCCGCCGGTCGACAGTCAGGCCGATTCCACTGAGCAGACGCAACAGCAGCCAGAGCGCGAAAGCGATCCCACCAAACGTGGTCAGCGGGTATTAATCGGTTCGCAGCGCGACGCGGCAGCCGTGCACATGAATAAGAAACGCGACTGGTACGTGCCGGGCCAGAATCAAGATAAAGACGTCGCCGAAAAGGATTCCGGCAAAAAAGATGCCGACGAGCAAACTCCAACTGAAACTGCTCCAGTCGAAACTGCCCCGACTGATACTGCCCCGGTTGAAACTGCCCCTGTAGAGAGCGAAGAGCCGCAACCCGTAGAAGCGGCTACCCAACCGGCCGAAACCACGCCGCCCGCCCCGGCCGTGGAAGAGACTGCGACCGAGGCGGATATCCCCGCCGCCGAACCGCCGGCTGCACGGACGGCCGCGGTCGACACGGAAGACACGGACGACATTGATATGGGTGACATCGACATGGGCGGTTTCGACAAGCCGACCGGTCCGGTGCCGGTGCCCGGTCGTCATTTCCCGCCGCCGAACATCCGCAGCAAATTGCCGCCCGAGTTGGAAGATGAGCTCAACCAGGCCCTTGGCGATGCCTCGATCGACGATTTGATGTCGGGTAGCGATTCGGTTACGAGCCAGGAACTGCTCGAGCCCGAGTCGCGGCACACTGGTCGAGTTGTGGCCGTGCAGCGCGACGATGTTTTCGTGGAATTGGGTGCCCGCGAGCAGGGTATCGTGCCCTTGAAGCTTTTCGAGGAACCGCCCAAGGTTGGTGAAGAGTTGAAGGTAATTGTCACGCGTTTCAATCGCGAAGACGGCGTTTACGACCTGCTGGTGCCCAATGCATCGGCCGACGTGAGCGACTGGTCGGACCTGATGGAAGGCATGATTGTTACGGCCACCGTCACAGGTCATAACACGGGCGGGCTGGAGTGCGAAGTCAACAAGATCCGTGGTTTCATCCCCGTCAGCCATATTTCACTTTACCGCGTAGAGAACCTGGAAGAATTCGTGGGCGAAAAATTCATTTGTCTCGTGACCGAGGCCGATCCCGAGCGCCGCAACCTGGTGCTCAGCCGCCGCGCGGTTTTAGAGAAAGAAAAGGAAGAAGCACGCAAGGAGTTACTGGCCTCTCTGGAAGTCGGCCAGATCCACGAGGGCGTGGTCCGCAAGATCATGGACTTCGGCGCCTTCGTCGACATCGGCGGCGTAGACGGTCTGGTGCACATCAGTCAGTTGGCGTGGGGTCGCGTCGAGCATCCCAGCGAGGTGCTCACCGAGGGCCAGACCATCAAGGTCAAAATTCTCAAGATGGACGAGAACGGCAACCGCATCGGCCTGGGCTACCGCGACATGATCGAGAGCCCATGGACCGACATCGAAAATAAATATCCCGTCAACGCGCTGGTCAAAGGCAAAGTTTCCAAGCTCATGGAGTTCGGCGCGTTTATCGAACTAGAGCCGGGCGTGGAAGGCCTGGCCCACATCTCCGAACTGTCGCACAAGCGCATCTGGCGAACCAGCGACGCCGTGAGCGAGGGCCAGGAAGTCGAGGTAATGATAAAATCGGTCGACACCAAGGCGCAGCGGATCGGCCTTTCACTCAAAGACGCCTTGCCCGAGTTAAAAACCGAAGAGAAGGAAGAAGAGACCGATCTACCGGAAGCGGCCGTGTCAAAAGCCCCGGCAAACCCCTCAAAACCGCTCAAGGGCGGTCTCGGCGATGGTGCCGGTGGTGAGAAATTCGGCTTGAAGTGGTAAAGTAATAGTCAACGTGGGAGGGCGAAGCTCCTGCTGAGCCGAAACCTGCCAATATGGCTTGGCTCCCACGCTTACGGCTCAGCAGGAGCTTCGCCCTCCCAATAACAGGAACTCCTCCCTCCCAATATAATTTGCCCCCATACAGCTTCCCCCTATAATTAATCACGACTTATTTATGCCTTGTTAGACAATGGGACGCCCGTGGTTTTTCTTCTCGTTCAAGACCTGTTTATCATTCTCACTGCCGGCTTGATCTTGGGGGTGATTGCCAAACGCATGGGTTTCTCCATGCTGGTGGGCTATCTGCTGGCCGGCGCGTTGATCGGTCGCGGCGGTATCGGTCTTGTGGCGGGCGACACGGCCGAGCTCGAACACATTGCCGAAGTGGGCGTGTTGCTCTTGCTGTTTTCCATCGGTATCGAGTTCTCGTTGGAAGAGATCGTGCGACTGAGCCGCCATTTCTTCATCGGCGGTAGTATTCAAATGCTGTTGGTCGCCGTGCCCGTAGCCGTCATATGCGGGCTGACGGGCGTTCCCTGGCCAACCTCGCTGCTGATCGCCTCGGCAACCGCGTTGAGCTCGACTGTGCTGGTTTTTCGGGCACTCAGCGAGTGGGGCGAAACGGCTTCGCCGCAAGGCCGGCGGGCCATCGGCATATTGCTCTTCCAGGACGCGGCTCTGGTGCCGCTTATGCTCTTGGTGCCGCTGTTGGTCGGTGAACAAGAGGGATCGTTATCCTGGGCATACTTTTTATTGGCTTTGAATTCGATACTGTTTGTTGCCGGCGTGCTTATTTTGCGACGCATCTTCGCGCGTTGGTTGGTGCCTATGCTGAGTAATCTGCGCAGCGTCGAGCTAGTGATACTCTTCGGGCTGATCGTCCTGGTGGGTTTTTGCCTTGCGGCCGTGGCCGCCGGTTTACCGCCCGCACTGGGCGCTTTTGCCGCCGGACTGGCGCTGAGCGGCAACCGTCTGACAGCCCAGATCGACGCCCTGATTTTACCCTATCGCGAATCGTTCGGAGTGGTTTTCTTCGTCAGCCTGGGCACACTGCTGGACCCCACAATACTTATGGACGGTCCCTTATTGTTGATCGCGGCTTTCTTTGCGGTGTTGCTGATCAAAACAGCCGCGGCATCCGTCGCGCTTCGGGCCGCCGGTTTGCCCTGGCGCGCGGCGGCCGGTATGGGGCTGGGACTGGCGCAAATGGGCGAGTTGACGTTCGTGCTCATATCGGTCGGCTTACATGCCGGCCTCATCACCGAAAACGATTACAATCGAATGCTCTTCGTGGCTATCGGAACGCTCTTCGTCACACCTCAGCTATTGAAGGTGGGATTGCAATACAGCCGCCACGCCGCTCTGACGGCTCTGCACGAGACCGACAACCGTCGCGAGCAACTTCCCTCCACGCTCCAAGCGGCAATCGTCATCGGCATCGGCCCCATCGGCCGCCAGGCAGCCTCGCAATTAGAGATCATGGGCATCGATGTCTGTCTCATCGACCAAAGCCCCGTCAACTTGCACGCCTACGCACAACAAGGCTTCCGCACTGTCGCCGGCGATGCCCGCGACCCCGAGGTGCTCGAACGAGCCGAAGCCGAGCACGCGCGGCTGGCGATCATTAGCGTGCCAGACGATCGCGTGGCCGCACAAATAGCCAAAACCCTGCAAAGCCACTACCCCAAGTGCACGGTGATCGTCCGTTGCCGCTATCAGTCCAACGTGCGGTTGCTCGAAAAAATCGGCGTCACGACAGTCATCAGCGAAGAATCGGAAGCATCGGTAGCGTTGCTGCGGCTGTTGAAGCAGATGGATCGGTAGGGCGAGTTATACCAGAGTTGAGTCGGATTTGTCTCAATCGCCGGGTTGTAACCCGGCCTACTCGTTTTTCCCGTGTGGCACGCCTAGAATGAGACCGCTGAGAAAGTTTTTGGATAAGGGGTGCTAGCACTGAAGTCATTGATAGCGTTATGGATAGGGTCTTGAC
>JAFGTN010000392.1 GCA_016934075.1 Pirellulales bacterium | reverse complement strand
ATCTCGCAGTTTCAAGTTTTTATCGAAAGAAACCAATAACAGGGGCCCTTCGATAAGCCGACGCAACACAAGGCGTTGGCCACCGCCGATGCGAGGAAGACCGCTGGCCTCATAATTCCAATTCTTACCCATATCGGTCGAAATGCTCTTGGGCATCTGCTTCTTGATGTTGTCGCCGCGCCCCAAGGCCATCAACGGCCCGCTGCCGAGTTGCGTGCAGCCCGCGTGGATGCCCGCGATCCAGGCACCCGGTACGCCCGGCTCGAATTTCGGCTGCGGGCGTCCCTCGCCGGGATCGTACCATGTTTTGCCGCCATCCGCGCTGACTTGAATTGCCGAGCCGCCCTGTCCACCGGGAACGGCGTCACAAGTGAAAATGATCTTACCGTCGTCGGTACGGAAAACATTGGAGATCACCTGATGATGGAGGGAATGCTCTGGCTGGATCAGGCGTCCTTTCGACCAGGTGGCACCGTTATCGGTGCTGGTACGCATAACAATCGCCAATTTTCCCCAGGTGGCATCCGTGCTGAGCCCGTTGAAGTGATAGATGGTCTTATCGCCATCCCACCACAGCGCGTTTCCATGGTCGTTGCGATCGGGCGCGTCCCAGAAAGGCCCGGCCGTTTCCCATTTATCGCTGCCGAGACGCAAACGCGACGCCACCACGCCCAACTCACGGCCTGGCTCTTCTTTGCAGGTGTACCAGACGGCGAAAAGATCCCCATTGGGGCAAGCCGTTATGGCCGGCTGATGATTATGCTTGGAAAACATCGGGCCGTCGCTATTGGGCGGAATGAATACATATTGTCGCGGCCCTTTGAAGTACGGCCGAGCGGGATCGGGTTTATCGACAAAATCATGGCGTTTCTGCTTAACGTTTTTCGCCCACAAGGGCTTCTTGGTTTCCGCAACCGCTTCCGATGGTTTTGCTTCGCCCGGCTCGGCAAGCACCACTCGAAAACCTATGAGGAAATGATTGTCTTCGGGCAATGTGCCCATGCGGTTTGCCGAGCGCAAATAGGCGACGGGCGTGCTGTGGCTGCCGCCGCGGGTTACCTTGAAATCACCGTCAGTCGGCCCAAACGGATCGGTGGCGTCGCCCGAACTATACGGCCCATACCAATCGTCGCACCACTCTTCCACGTTACCGTGCATATCATGCAGTCCCCAGGGATTGGGCCGTGTTTTGGCCACATGTATCTTGACGGGCACCGGGCTCCACTCGGTCTTCTGGTTTTTATGGAATTCCTCGGGAAGTTTATCGCCACAGGAAAAGGCGGCGGTGGTTCCTGCCCGTGCGGCATATTCCCACTCGGCCTCTGTCGGCAGGCGGTAGTTGCGACCTTCTTTTTTGGAAAGCCAGCGGCAAAAACGCACCGCGTCGTGCCAGGTTACGAAGACTACTGCCTCATCGTCGTCTTTGGAAAATCCCAACTTGCCGCGATAAGTGCTGTGTGAAGGATCGAACTTCTCATATTGGGCATTGGTCACCTCGGTGCGGCCCATGTAGAACGGTCGAGAGATGGTTACTCGATGCACCGGTTTTTCGTCGAAATCACCCCCGGTCTCGCTTCCCATCTTGAAACTTCCCGGTTCAATTCGCACGAGCTGCATACCAATTGAATTTGTGATATTTTTTGCCTCCGGTAACGCCCCGGAGGATTGTTCTTCCGCAGCTTGAGACAATGCTCCAGCCCCCAATATCAGTAGGATAGTGGCAATACATGCATAGACAGTAATTTTGGACATGGTAGGATTCCCTTTGAATAGATCCGGACTTCGCACTTTTTTCAAATACCTGTATGTGTTCTTAGTATCCCAGTTGTGTATCAGGATGTCAACTTCTCTTTCCCACCATTCTTAAAAGCTGCATACCGTATACAATCACATACAATCACAGCGATAAACTTGACTCTAGAGAAACTTGCAGGATAATAAACGGGGCTCGAATTACCCGGTTATTACTTTGCGAAGCAATTCGAGGGCATCCCGGCACGCACAGCGTAACATGGCCATATCGCCACCAACGGCCAGAATTTGGTAGCCCAGGTCGATGGAATATTTTACCTGTTCCGGCGTGACAGCAACGCAGCCGGAGTACTTGCCCGCGCCCTTGGCAGCTTTGGCCACGCGGTCCATTGCCTGGGTAACTACCTCTGTTTCCAGATTGGGAGCATCAACCGACTCGCCCGACTGAATTTTCAGATCATCGGCGCCGAGGAACAAAACATCGATACCATCGGTGGCGGCGATTTCTTCTACATTCTCAACTGCCCGGGGAGTTTCAATCTGTGCAATCAGCAACGGACCTTCGGCCAAATAATATTCTCGGCCGAGCGAGTCGATGGGGCGACGACCGCCAAAGGAACGATTGCCAAGCGGCGGGAATTTCGTGGCATCGACCACGGCGTGTGCTTGAGCGGGCGTATTCACCATAGGCACCATTAATGCCGAGGGGAACATGTCGATATACAATCCCAGGAGACTGTGTTCATGCCCCGGAGCACGCAGCAAAGAATCGGTACCCACCAGATCCGAAGCACGCACGGCGGTCAGTGCATTATCGTAAGAGAATTGCCCATGCTGCCCGTCTATCCAGATAAAATCCCACATGGAACCAACAGTCTCGATGAGAGCTGCGGAGGGGTAATTGTTAGACAATCCTAAAAGAATATCACCGGCAGCCAGTCGTTCTCGCAAACGAGTCGGATCCATGAATAGATTTATCCTTGCATGTTAAGACAATAAAAAAGTAATACATCATTTTAGAATACCAGATGATTGTTGCAAGGCGTCCTAGACGGCTTTGCTTTTTTTGAAGGCAACCCGGATACATTACATGCGATGTCGCTATTATATTCGGGTTGGGCTTGATCTCTCTTGGTGCAAAACCGTCATGTTCATCGACGGGTTTTCAGATTTTTCAGCGGCACTCTGCTGATCGCTATATCTTCCTTTCCGACGGAGTACAGCACCCAAAGGTCATCGCCGACAATTTCCGTTGCCGGATATTGATATCCACGACCTTTCCCGGAACCTCTTGCTCGAATGTTTGGCGCGCCGGCACGAATGGCGGCAGAGAAATCGAAGCTTTTCCCGTCACGCGAGACGCTGATTACAAGCGGATCGCGGGTGTAGTGTTTGTGAATGCGTTTGCTGAAGGGTTCAGCAACCTGATTGCCGACAATGAAACAGCGACCATCCGGAAGGTTGCCCGCACTGCTTCGCGAAGGGCTGTCCGGAATATTGGTTTGAGCCGGTTTTGTCCACAATTTTCCATTATCTCGGCTCAGCGAGGCATAAAGACAATGCGAATACAAAAAGTCCGAAGGCCCTTCGTCGCGATAAAGCCTCACCAAGACACCGTCCCCGCGGCGATACGTGGTCGGCTCGCACATCTCGGATCCATCTGCTGCTCGGACTTGAAAACCAAACTGCTTGAGCCTGTCGGCATCATAGTGAAATCCCCAACTGGGCAGATGCAGTGATTAGACCACGAAGCATAAAAAACTCCATCCAGGTAGGCAAGTTGAGAGTGATGGCTGTACATGCCAATATCTTTGGTGGCATGGAAGACTTCAGCGTGTTGCACTCCGTCCAAAATTCGATACCCGGCCGCCGACTTGGAAAGGTCAGGGAAAGTCGCATCGAACCACGGCAAATCGGATACTTTTTGTTGCTCCTCCGCTTTGGCATACATCGCAACGCAGTTTGTGAGCAACAAAACACAAGAGAATGATATCCGGAAGTTTTTCTTGGGAAAGGTACAAACAATCTATACGTAAAGGTACACATCTCGATACATCAGTGTATAACATAGGTCAAATGGCAACAAGGCTATAGGCTAGAAGATCTTCAGAGTCAGCAAGCCATACCCACAACAGCAGGAAAGACGCCTGGCAAGTCGAACGAAGCGAAATCACGTTCCCTTATAACAGGTCGAAGTTACGTGGGTTGTTGAAAAAATGTAAAAAAACCGGTTTCCAATTTTCCCGACTGAACGGAAATCCTGTACTCAATTTCTTATAAATTGCCTTCGAGGCAATTAACCAAAAATAGAATGCAATACCGGCAAGGCCTTATCAAGTCGAAATGGAGGTAGCTGACAAAAAGCCTACACTATCCTTATGGTCATATTTATATCAGTCGATTCCCAACTGTTTCTGGATTCGCTCCAGTGATATACCCTTCGTTTCCGGCAGAACAAGCCATACGAAGAGGAAGTGGGCGATCATCATCACGGAGAAGAACGCGAAGCAGTTGGCCGGACCAATCCAAGAGGTGGCGGCGGCGATGGGGAATGTATAAGAGACCAACGCGGCCATAGCCCAGTGAGTGAAACTGCCCAGGGCTTGCCCTTTGGCACGGACCTTGTTGGGAAAGATCTCGGAGATGAACACCCAGATCACTGCCCCTTGCGAGAAGCCGAAGAAAAGGATGTAACCGATGAAGTAGGCCATGATCTCTTGTCCCACGTTTTCGGCATCGCCGATAGTGTAGAATTTCCAGGCGACCATCGCCAGAAAAGCAACCATGCCCACCGATCCGACCATCAGGAGCGACTTGCGGCCGAACTTGTCCATCAGTGCCATCCCGATAGCGGTGGAGATAACCAGCGTGATGCCCACGGGAATGGATTGCAGCAGAGCCATGCTGGAATCCGATCCACCCATGGTGAACACCTTGGGAGCATAGTACAAAAGTGCATTGATACCGGTGAACTGGTTGAAGGCTGCCAGGGCTACGGCGGCCATGATGGGGAAGCTGTATTTTGTTTGAAACAAGGATTCGTGAGCCACGTCGAACTGTTCGTGCAGCGATTCGACTACCTCGGCTATTTCAGCTTCCACGTCTTCGGCACCGAGTTGGGTGAACACTTCGCAGGCCTCGTCTATACGTTGTTTCTCGATCAGCCATCGCGGACTGCGCGGAATCGTGAAGAGCATCAGGAAAAACAAAGCGGCCGGCACTGCCTCGACGCCGAACATCCAACGCCACTGATCGGCCTCGGCAATCCAAGGACTGCCGGCCACGGCATAGTTGGAAACGTAGGCCAGGCATATACCAAAGCAGACATTGAACTGCTGGGTACAGACCAGAAACCCGCGGATCTTGGCCGGTGAGATCTCGGCGATATACATTGGTGAAACGACTGACGCTCCCCCCACACCGATCCCGCCGAGAAAACGGAAAAACAACAGCGACGTCCAATCCCAGGCAAGACCGCAACCTATTGCCGAAACGGTATAGAACACGGCCAACCATATCAATACCGTACGCCGCCCGAAAACATCCGAGGGCCGGCTGACGACGATCGATCCCAAAATAGTACCGATCAGGGCGCTGGCCACGGTGAATCCCAGTCCATTTTGTGTCAAGTCGAAAACCGATTCAAGTTGCCCGGTGGTGCCCGAGATTACGGCCGTATCGAAACCAAAAAGCAAACCGCCCAGAGCGGCCACGATTGTACTGCGAGTAAGGCAAGCGTTAATCTTCACAAAGATCTCTCCGAATTATTTTTTGGGGAACCAGCCTTCGAGGAACTGTCCCGTTGTGCCGTCGTACTCGGCCTCTGCCAGAAACTCCTCACCTCGCTGATTGCCCCAGGAGTAGTAAATTACCAACTTGCCCTGATAGTTGCAGAAATCGATATCGGAGTTATTGCAGTTTTCCGCCTTTTCCACGCGTTTGAGTTGTTTCGCAGTGAGTCGATTGCTTGCGATTTTTTTATCATCTTTCGAAGCTCGCAGTACTGGGTTGAGCGAGCTGGGAGCCCAATTCTCCAGATCTCTGGAACGCACGACATACGTTTCGTATCCGGTCTTCTTGCCCGCCTCCAGGTAGAAGTTGTAGAACCATCCGTCATGATAGCGCAGGCAGTGAGGCGCGGCGTATCGGTCTTGCCCGTAAACACACTCCGGCGGAGTCAACTCCCATTTTTTCAGATCCTTGGACTTGGCGAAGCGGGGTGTGAATGCCACGCCCGCCTCTTGTTTGGGCTCGGCGATTTCGAACATCATCACGTACGTATCTCCGGCCTTGCATATCGACGTGTTGTAGATTCTCCATCCGTCCAGATCGAGGGCATTCCACTGCTTCCAGTTTTTCAGGTCGGTCGACGCGAAGATATTCACTCTCTGACCGGCGCCGCTCGCCTCGGTGCTGGTACCGGTTACGTAGACGGTTCCATTATCGACAAACGCGCTTCCAAAGGCATGATCTATACCGAACGGTTCGGTGCTTTTCCCGGTTTCGGTGTCGAGCAGGCGGAGGTAGTTTTTGCCCAATATGTTATCGGCGTTGTTCGTGCGCACCCACTGGAAACGATATAACTTGCCGTTAAATACGATGGGCGTGCACTCTACGGCATCGGTATCGATGGTCCCCAGCTTTTTGATCAACGGTCGCCCCGCGTCATCCACCGGAGCCGCGGCTAGGGCATGCGAGGATACTATACATTGCATTAAGATGTACAAAGCGGAAAGAATGGCGAGTTGTTTCATGGTACTACTCCGTTGAGTTCAACTCCAGCATGGTTTTCTCCAAGACGACTGTGCTTGCGACTATGATAGCCGGTCTCCCAACGACGGGAAAGGTACCGGGGGGTGATATTGTTATTTCCTCTCCCCAGCAGCGGGCACCTCGAAGTCAGACGTCCCGTTTTGCTTGGGAAGATCGACACTAATCCTCACCGGCTCGAACAACCGTGTGCCCATCATGTTCATGCCTTTCGGCACACCATCGAAGCCGCTTATCGTTACCACATGGGAACCACACACAGGCCCTTGCCCGGGCATGGTCTGATAACGGCCATTTTCAATATTAGCGCTGGCACCCGGCCCGCTGTTGCCCTTGGCCTTATCAGGCGCAAAAGTCAGATGCCCCGCCGGCACCGGTTTGCCGTTATAAGTAACCGTGCCCGAAAGGTCGTAACGCTGCGGCCCCTTCGGCCCGCCGCAACCTCCGGTGTGCGCCACAAAATAAATTCCCAACACGACAAACAACGGATATCTGAAACTTTCCATTTACAACATCTCCCGATGATGTTCACATTGTAGGGTTTTCTATTACACCGCGTTAGAAACTGTTTGCATCCAGGGGTATGCCGTCATTGCGGCTGGACAAACGCTTGAAAACGTCCAAATCCACATCGTAACCGAAGGACCGCACCGAACCGTCACATAGTACGGCATTGAAAATCTCCGGGTGCGACGAACCGAACGCGCCGTGCAAGTTGGCATAGCCGGCATGTGCGGCCGAAGGATCGTTCCAGTCGGGGCTGGGAGGAAAGTATCCCCAGCGGATATGATCCCAGTCCCAACCATCCATCCAACCGCTGTCGTCATCAGTTTGGGATTTTCCCAGTAGGCCCATGTTCAGGCATTTCTCGCCGGCCAGAAGCGTAGTGGATGTACCGTCGCTGATGTCGGCAAACCCCACCGTGCTGCTGCGGTCACCAGATCCGTCGGGACGGCGGACAATAATCCCGTCCTTGCCGTTACCTAACGTGCCCCATCCCGTATCGCCGGACGTATCAGTGCCACCGTTTCCTGCATAGTCGATCATGGCCCGATCCGTGGGGATCCCGTATTTGGCCAGATCGGGTTGGTTGATCACCATGGGGCTTCGTCTCGACGGACAATAATAGCTGGGGATGGTTGTTTTTGCCACAACGGCATCTTCCCTGGTACTCCATACATCTTCCTGCTCCAGGTAAGGCAATATCTGGTAAGCCCAGCCGAGGTTCTGCTCGGGCGCGACGGCCGGTCCGTTGTTCCAGTTGCGCGGCGAGAACCAGGGTTCCTCGCCGCCCGTGGGAAGGATACCACGAGAGCTCTCATGAGTCAGGCAAGCCAAGCCGATTTGTTTCAAGTGATTGCTGCACTGCATCCGCCTGGCAGCCTCGCGAGCCGCCTGTACCGCGGGCAACAACAGGGCGATGAGGATCCCGATGATGGCGATCACCACCAGTAACTCCACCAGGGTAAAACCGTGTAGGAGTGGACCGGCTTTTGCGACTGACCTCCGCGATATCATCATCTTATGTTGTTGCATCAGGTTAGTTTCCTTTCCGAGTAAACATCCAGGCAATTGATCAATTTTGACGATTTTCTCTGTCGGTGGCAATGACATTTTATGCCATAATTGTTAACATATTCTTCCAGTTGATCGCCTCGTCGCGGTAGAATGCATCTAGCGAAATAATTGAAAAACCGGCAGTGTAGCATGCCCAGTATGGGCGTGAGGTGACATTTAATGCCGTGGCCCAAACACGTCCATTTTGGGCGTGCCACACTGCCGGTATAAACACCGGTTACAACCCGGCCTACGGATAAACACCATGCCTAATTCGCAAGCAGATCACAACCGGCTCTTGACAAATCGCTCTCCCAGAATTGCCTTGTTGGTAGAGTCATCGCGTGCACACGGTCGCATCCTCTTGCTGGGAGTCGCCGCCTATGCCCGCCGGCGTGGCGGATGGCTATTGCACCATCAGGAGCGGGTTCTTGGCGACGCGGCCGATTGGCTCAAGCAATGGCGGGGTGACGGTATTATTGCCCGCATCGAGAACCGTCGGCTGCTGGAACAGATCCAGGCTAAGAAGTTGCCCACGGTCGATTTGTTGGGACTACACGCTATCGAAGGTATTCCTATTGTCCGTTCCGATGATCGGGCCGTCGCCCGCTTGGCACTCAATCATCTTTGGGCCAGTGGCTTGGAACACTTTGCGTTTTGTGGATTTGCCGGAGTGGTTTATTCTGATTTACGTGGCAAGGGATTTGTGGAAGAACTGCGTCTGCGTGGCCGTGACGCACACGTCTATCTGGGACCAGCCACACGACGCGGTACACTCACTTCGTCGATCGAGATGAAGAATCTCCTGCACATCAAGGAGTTACGTGCTTGGGTTCGATCTCTTCCCAAACCTGTTGGAATCATGACTTGCAACGACTTGCGGGCCCAACAGCTTCTCAACGCCTGTGAAACGTCGGGCATTGCCGTCCCCACCGAAGTTTCCATCGTAAGCGTCGACAACGACGAAGTGGTCTGCGCGTTGTGCTCGCCCACGCTGACAAGCATCGACCTGGGCGCTCAGAAGATCGGTTTCGAAGCCGCTGCTCTACTGGCTCGTCAAATGGATGGCAATGAAACGGTACCTGAGCGGGTATTGATCCCTCCGCGCGGAATCGTGCGCCGCGAAACGGCCCTGGGGCGCAAGATCGGCGATCCCGATGTGGCCGCCGCGGTACAATTGATCCGTGAGCATGCCTGTGCGGGTATCCGCGTTCACGATGTGGCCCGGGCAGTCGAACTTTCCTACAGCACACTGGTCCGCCGCTTCACAAAGGAACTGGGCTACACACCCAAAATGGAAATCGCCCGCGAACAAATCCGCAGAATCAAGGAGTTTTTGGGAACAAGCAACATGTCGCTGTCCGATATCGCAGAGGCCACCGGCTTCGACCACGTGGAATCGATGTGCCGGGTATTCAAAAATAAAACCGGAAAAACTCCGGGCGAATTTCGCCGCGCGGCCACCGCATTCGGCTGGGACGGTACAACCGAAGACGCGGAGACAGAGTTCGCTTAATGCAAGAAACTGTTAAAGAGTTTGATTGTTTTCGCAATTGCAATCACAAGGATGGAGCGTAGAATAGCGGTGAGCTTATAAATACCGCACACCGAAGGCCGGTTGCAAACGACTGCTCCAAACGTAATTCCCTCAACCTTCTTCCTTCCTGCATAAAAGAAAGATCATCACAATGATTCAACGTCAAGGCACTCGAAATAGTACTCTCTATACGCTACTATTACTCGCGATCGCATTGGCTCACGGCATAACGACCACCCATGCCGCGAATCCCAAACACATTATCGGCGACAAGACCATGGTCGCCTGGGTCACGCTGTACAATTTGACCCAAGGCGGCGGCAGCGTGCTCACGTTGGAGAATTCGGACGACACGTTCGATGCCATCGTTTTCGGTGAAATTCAAAAAGGCAAATGGATGGCCGGTAGCGATGGCTTCAAGCGCACCCATCAGCAGCAGGACGCTTTCCCGATGGAAACGGCCGGCGCGAAGGATCTTGTGCAGATTGCGATCGTCTATCGCGGTAAAGAGGTCTCCATTTTCCGCAACGGCAAGCCCTATGCCAGCTACACAATGAAAACCGATCCGCTCAAATTCTCCAGCGATAGCGTCGTGTTGATGGGACTTCGTCATCGTGCCGCGAACACAGAGCGATTTTTCGTGGGCTCGATCGACGACGCCCGGATTTACGATCGCGCGCTCGACGCCAAGACGATTGCCGCCTTGAAACCGAACGTCCTCTCCGATCCCAAGCCGCTGGCGTGGTGGTCGTTCGAAAACGGTAGCACGGAAGATCACATGGGCACATTCAAGCACACGCACCTGGTTGCCGGTGCCAAGATCGCCGACGGCAAGCTGATACTTCCAGACAGCCAAGCGTATCTGGCCGACGGTAAGGTCCATCCGGTGGGCGGATCGAGCTACCTGATCGCCGGCGCCAATCCGCCACGTACCCGCGAAACCGAAGACTGGCCCACCTACCACATCATTGCATGGCCCGACGAAAAACAGTGCCGGCCATACGACGCCAACGGCTGTATCTTCTGGAAGGGCAAATACCACCTGATGTACATCTATCAGGATCGCAACTTTCCGCATGGCGGGCACTCCTGGGGACACGCCGTCAGCACCGACCTGGTCAACTGGACATTTCTTCCGCCCGCTCTCTTGCCGGAGAGGGGCGACAAAGACATCGGGATTTTCAGCGGCAACGCTTTCGTGAACAAGGACGGCGTGCCCATGCTATGCTGGTTCGGGATCAATGCGGGCGTGTGCGTGGCCACGGCCGAGGACGACGAGTTGATCCGCTGGAAGAAACACCCCAAAAATCCGCTCATACCCATACCGGAAAAAGGTACGCCCGAGTACGGCAAATACAGAGTTTGGGACCCGTACATGTGGCTTGAAGGCGACACTTATTACTGCCTGCTGGGCGGCAACCAACATCCCGACGGCGAAGACACGCTCATTTTGTGCCGCTCGAAGGACATGGTCGATTGGGAAATCATGGAGCCCTTTTACCGCGCCGAGCCGTCCTGGACCGTGCCGGGCGAAGACTGTTCCTGCCCCGATTTCTTCAAGCTCGGTAACAAGCACGTCTTGTTGTGTATCAGCCACAAGGTCGGTGGCCGTTGCTATATCGGCCGCTATGAAAAGAACCATTTCTATCCCGAGCAACACGTGCGCATGAACTGGCCGGGCGGACAGTTTTTCGCGCCGGAAAGCCTGATCGACGACAAGGGTCGGCGCATCATCTGGGCATGGGTTACCGACACTCGCTGCGCGCCGACACAAAAATCGACCGGCTCGGGCGTGCAGAGTCTGCCGCGCGTGCTTTCGCTCGACAAAGACAATATCCTGCAGATCCGGCCGCCGAAGGAACTCGAAACACTGCGCCGCAACCATCGCGGCATGAAGGATATCTCACTCCAGGCCGATTCGGAGGTGCCCCTGAAACCTATCAGCGGCGATTGCCTCGAATTGGCGTTGGAAATAGATCCGGGCAAGGCCAAGCGAGTGGGTCTCAAGGTACGCTGTGCGCCGAACACCGGCGAAGAAACCGCTATCTGGTACGACGCAGCGGCCAAGACGCTTACGGTCGACACTTCGAAGTCGACGTTACGCGAAGACGTGGTTTACACTCACCAGCCTCTGACTACCGGCGGCATTAAACACCGCCGAGACTACAAGGATCAAAAATTTACCGTCGATGCCCCTCTGAGCCTGGGTGAAAGCGAGCCGCTACGTCTGCGTGTGTTTCTCGACAAACCCATGCTCGAGGTCTTTGCCAACGACCGGCAGTGCATTACTCAGCAGATCTTTCCGTCCAGCAAGGAAGCGAAACTGGTTAAAGTCTTTGCTCGGGGAGGACCGGCTAGCATCCGCCGCGTGGATGCCTGGGACATGGCCCCGGCCAAATTCATCGACAAGAGAAAGCCCGCCGGTGCTGAAAATCCGCTGGTCTTTGAAGACTCCTTCGAAGAGAAACCGGCCGCCGGATGGACTTGGCTGCGCGAGAATCCCAAGGCCTGGCGGATTCGCGATGGCGGCCTTGAAATTCACATCGAACCGGGTCTGGCCCATAACGTTAAAAATGCCCTGCTGCGGTCCGCGCCCGACCGCGGCAAGGGCACTTATACAATAGATGTAACGGTAACCAACCAGATACCTCCCACAAAACAATACGAACAAGCCGGCATCACCTGGTACAACGGGGGCAAGCCGGTTTTCAAACTCGTCAAGGAACGAATCGATGGCAAGACCTACATTATCCCCGGCAAGGTGCCCATGCCGAGTAAGTCGGTGCAACTGCGTTTGGTCGTCTCGGGCAACAAGTACATTGCCCAATTTCGCCCCAACGGCAAAGGCGAATTCCTAACGGCCGCCTCCGGCAGTCTGCCCCCCGTAAACAACGATCAAGTCAGCATCCAATGCTACCACGGCCCCACCGACGCCGAACATTGGATCCGCTTCGACGATTTCCGGATAACGAAGTTGGAGAAGCAATAACCACGTCGCAAGCAAGTGGGCCGGGTGATAGCGGCGATGAGACTATTAATCATCGCCTAAAAACAGTTCTGACCCTTTTTCGGTTTCTAAGCAGGGCAGCAAGCTGGTGCGTTACTTGCTCAACCAGGCGGTGGTCAGCGTCTTGAGGTTTGACGCAGGGATGCGTCGATGGTTCAAACAGATCAAGAGGCGTCGAGGTTCCAAGATCGCACGGGTGGCCGTAATGCGACGTTTGGCAACGATTTTCTGGCACATGCTCACGAAGAAGCAGAAATATCGTTACGAATCACTGGTCAAGAAACATAAAGAATTCGAGGTATTTGAAGGTACTGAAGCGGCATAAAAGAAGAGGACTTTGCGAGCAGTGTTTTTTCGGGGGACATCCCCCGAACCCCCGAAGGATTTAACGCTTTAATGCTCAAAGAGGAATGAAAGAAGACAAAAAAGAATAAGGGCGAACCGTTTGGTCCACCCTCATTCCTCTTCGAGCCCTGGCGCGGCGCTCGGGTCGGTTCCCACCGTTGCCCTATCCTCCGCGCGAGGCTACTGAAATATACTACCGAAAAACAAACCAGGAGAAATTAAATCGACTTTTGTGACAGTGTTGATTCGCCGCATTAGCGTGCGAATCCCTGCGGCTCCCCGCCAGCTCGATGCGTCCCCTTGACCTGGCCATTCCCGGCCAGGCGTGAAACTGATTGTGGAGCGGCTAGGAGTTCCGCAGGACGATCGAAAGATATTATCGGTGTCGGGCGAATCATGCCCGAACGCGGACGCGATAAACAGTCCGCGGGCGTCCACGAAGGGACGGGTTGAGGCACGGTCGCATTTAGAAAAGAACGACCGAACAGACCTCGTAGTTGAAATCGTAACACAAGATCAAGTCGAAAAAATATTTATAAGAGATAGCGGCGATACGAAAAATAAAGCAAGATTTATCAGAAAATATGCGGCTTATGATGCTGACTGCGTAAATTGTTCGCGCATAAACCGAAGAAACAAGCACTCACAAGCAACAAAATCCGAAGAGACCGCCCTTGACAAGATAGGCTCTTTCAGGGAGGGGACGCAGCTAGTTTATTTGCTTTTTCTCGGTCGGCCTTCGCGACGCATTGTGTGTGACAGGCCTAGACGCTTGACTTGCTTGTTTTGCCATATTTCATCTCCATAAGGGCGGTTTCGGGCGATGCATACCTGAAACGCCTCGGTCTCTCGCCCGGATATGGGGCGGTGGGTGGCACTGGCTGCTTGTCAGCCAGTGTGGGACAAAATCTTCAGGAAACACTGGCTGACAAGCAGCCAGTGCCACCCATTTTCAACACATTTCTTACATAAACATCAGGCGCAGAGCCATAAGGAAAATAGCCACGGTGAATACGACGCGGATGGCCTTTTCTCCACGTTTGACCGCAAAGCGGGCACCGACCCAGGCGCCCAGTGAATTGCCCACGGCCAGGCAGATTCCGGCCGTCCAATAAACGTAACCCTGCCATGCGAACACCGAAAGGGCGATGATCGTGTAGCCGCCAATTATGAAGACCTTGTGCATGTTCACACGCACCAGATCGAGGCCCAAAACCCGGTGCAGGATAGCCATGAATACGAATCCCACGCCGGCTTGTATGATTCCGCCGTAGAAGCCGGCCAGCAACATCAAAAAGTGCGTCACGACGACACGCCATCGAGACGGTACGAATGTCTCAACAGTATCTTCATCTTCGTCCGGCAACTGAATCAAAGTATCTTCCGCCAGTATTTCATCTTGCTTTTTTTTGCCACGTTTTGGCCATAGCATCAAGATCAATACGGTGATTATCACCACGGCCAACGTCCAGTTGAACGCGCGACCGCGCAGGTTAGTGCCCAACCAGGCACCTACCAAAGTGCCCGGTAATGCACAAGCCAGCAAGCTGAGGCTAAGTTTGAAATCGGAGAAACCCTGGCGGAAAAAACTCACTACCGCCGAAACGTTCTGGGCGAAAATGGCCACGCGATTCGTTCCGTTGGCAAACGGGCCTTGGATTCCGATGAAAACCATTAAAGGCATGGTCATCAGCGAGCCGCCACCGGCCAAAACGTTCATGAAACCAGCCGCGCAACCGACCACGAAGAGCATTACCAACTGCCAAATTTCCAATTCCATTTTAGCTCTTTCGTTATCAACGTAGCCGATAAAAAATGATCGCGTTATCGTGGAACAACTTCCTCTTCTCGCTCTGGGATGCATCTTCGACTGCCCAACATAACGTCTCGAACCAGCGAGTGTACTCCGACGCCAAGGTCACCACGGGCCAGTCACCGCCGAAAACCATGCGATCGAAACTGAAACAGTCGATCACGTGATCGATGTAGGGCTTCAATTGCTCTTGCGTCCAATTCTGCTTGTCGGCCTCGGTCACCAGACCGGAAACCTTGCACCACACGTTGGGCATTTCCGACAATGTGCGCATGTGGGTTTTCCAAGGCTCGAGCAAACCTTCACGTATCTGTGGCTTGGCACAGTGGTCGATCATGAAATGAACGTCGGGACATTGCCTGATCAACTTGACGGTGTTCTCCATCTGCAACGGGACGATGGTCACGTCGAAACTCATGTCGAACTCGGGCAACATCTGCACACCCTTGACAAAATCTGGCTGCAGACAGAACTCAATATCCTCTTCGAACTGGATGATGCGCCGGATGCCCCGCAGCAAGGGATTCTCGGCCAGCCGCTCAAGCGCTCCACGGGCCGCCTTGCCCTTCTCCAGCGGTGCCCAGGCCACAATACCTTCGATGCGGCGGTCCTTTTGAGCCAGTACGCTGATCCAATCCACCTCTTGCTGGAATTGAGAGAAATCACATTCGCACTGCAGAAATACCATCTTCTCGACTTCGATCTGCCCGCAAGCCTGGCGATAATCGTCAGGAAGATGCGGTCTGTTCAAAGTCGGCAGGTCGTCGAGCCAGGGATATCTGAGGTGGGCAGGATCCCAAAGGTGTAAATGCGTATCGACTATCGGAAAATCGAGCATAATGGCCTCCGGCAAATATAAAATAGAACGCCCTGCCCCGACATCAACAATCTATCCCGCTTCCTATGATGCTACAATATTGGGCAAAATAACATTTTGGCCGCAAATAGCTCTGAGAAATCGCTTTGCTTACTGCCATGCGGAAATACTACAAATTTTCGCTTCAAAAGAACAAGATTTCACAAAGACGGCACGTTATATTGTGTATCCCGGCATGCAAACCGACATCACTTAACTCAAGCAAGATCCAAAAGCACCTACCCCCCTCGCCTTTGGGTCAATTTAGTATTTCCAGGAGAAAATAACCGCATAAATCACTTATTTGATGGGCACACATGGAAAACTCGGGGCAACTCAGTCATAATACCAATATCCCCCAAACATACCGGCAGCATTTCTGCCCAAAAAATTCTCACCTAATAACCCATACCAAGGACACTTATTTCATGAACGAAAAGCCTAACCAAAAATCCACGGATGGCAGCCGGGCAACCTCACGGCGAACCTTTCTAAAAAAATCGACCACAACCGTCGCCGGCGCGGCACTCCTGGGCGGAATGAACCTTTCCAGATCGGCACACGCCAAGGGTAGCGACCAGTTCAAAATCGCGTTGATCGGTTGTGGCGGACGCGGCACGGGCGCGGCCATCCAGGCATTGAGCACCAAGGCCAACGTTAAATTAATAGCCATGGCCGACGCCTTTGAAGACAAGGTCAATTGGTCGCACGATCAGATCAAGAAGGCCAAGCCCGACCGGGTCGACGTTCCCAAGGAGCGGCGTTTTTCCGGCTTGGACGCCTACAAAAAGGCTACCGAAACAGACGCCGACGTGGTTGTGATTTGCACGCCGCCAGGCTTTCGCCCGATGCAATTCGAAGCAGCCGTGAAAGCCGGTAAGCACATTTTCATGGAAAAACCGCTTGCTGTCGACGGCCCGGGCATACGTAAAATTCTCGATATCAACAAAGAGGCCAAGAAGAAGAACCTGCTTGTTGCCGTCGGTTTCCATATGCGACACGAACCCAACCGCATCGAAATCGTCAAGAAACTTCACGAGGGCGCCATCGGCGACATCAAATTCTTCCGCGCCTATTTCAACTCCAACGGCGTCTGGGTACGACCTCGCCAACCCGAACAAACCGAGATGCAGTATCAGGTAAATAACTGGTACTATTTTAACTGGCTTTCGGGCGACCATATTGTCGAACAGCACGTCCACGACCTGGATATCTGCAATTGGGTAAAGGGCGGGCACCCGGTCAAGGCCAACGGCATGGGCGGACGCCAGTTCCGTATCGGCAAGGATTACGGCGAAATATTCGACCACCACAGCGTCGAATTCGAATATGCCGACGGCACGCGACTGTTCAGCTATTGCCGGCATATACCCAACTGCTGGAGCAGTTTCTCGCAACACGCGCACGGCACAAAGGGCGAAGCCAACATGATCGGTCACGGGAATATGAAGATTACGGCCGAAGGCAAAGATCCGATCAAGTGGCGGCGCGGATCCGACGGGCATCAGATCGAGCACGACGATTTGTTCGCGGCCTTGTTGGCGGGAAAACACTATAACGAATGCGACTCGTCGGCCGACAGTTCGATGACCGCCATCCTGGGGCGCATGGCCACCTACAGCGGCAAAATCGTGACCTGGGAAGACGCCATGAACTCGAAACTCGACCTGTCGCCGGACGGCTACGCCTGGAACTCGACACCGCAACCAAAACCCGGCCCTGAAGGGATTTATCCCTGTGCAATGCCGGGAATTACGAAGGCCTTTTAATAATATTGTGTCTACCATGTGAGGAATGCTCAGCAGGAGCTTCGCCCTCCCAGGATTTTTAACGCCTGCTATATAGGAAGTTCAACCCATGAAATCTTCAAACAACCGAATCTCCCGTCGCTCGATGTTATCCCGCACTGCCGCTATTGGCAGCGGCTTGTTTGCCGCCGGCTCGGATCTCTCGTCGTTGTTCGCCGCGGGTGAATCGCGAGGATTCAAGATCGGCGCTTGCGAATGGTCGTTGGGCAAGAAAGACCCGAGTTGCTTCGACCTGGCAAAGGAAATAGGGCTCGACGGCGTGCAGGTCGACCTGGGCAACCCGGGCGACGGCGTACGCATGACCAAGCCCGAGGTTCGAAAGGCATATCTGGCGGCGGCCAAACGCAACGGCCTGGAAATCGCCTCGCTGGCCATGGCCGTGATGAACGGCATCCCGCTTAAGAGCGATCCCCGAGCGGCCAAGTGGCTCGACCAGAGCATCGATATCTGCAAGGCCCTGGGCATCACGCTCACCATGCCGGCATTGTTCCATAAGGGGCACCTCGACATGAAAAAGACGAAGGAGATAAATCACGTCGTTAAGGTCATCAAGGATGTGACGCCCAAGGCCGAAAAGGCGGGCATCACCATCGCGCTGGAAAATTATCTTAGTGCGAAAGACAACATGAAGATTATCGAGCGGATCGGGTCGCCCAACGTTAAAGTCTATTACGACGTGGGCAACTCGACAGATAAGGGATACGACATCTATAGCGAGATCCGAGAGTTGGGCAAGAACGGCCTGCTGTGCGAATTCCACCTCAAGGATTCCCGTTTCGTGCTCTGTCGCGACAAGGGACGGGTAGACTTCAAGGAAGTCCGCAAGGCGATGGACGATGTCGACTATCGCGGCTGGCTGCAACTCGAATCTGCACATCCCAAGGGAGTGGTTGCCGATTATAGATTTAGTTGCAATGAACTTCGCAAGATCTTCCCACCGAAGGTTTAAGGCAGATCTATTGCCAGGCAAAGAGACGGGCGACTTGTGGTGCAGGCTTCCAGCCTGCCCCGTGCAGCCAAGATACCCGCACCACAAATCGGCAAGTTACTCTTCATCGATCATCAATGCGGCCCCCTTTGCTGGGTTACAACCCGGCCTACAGTGCTGGTAAATAGTGTGGTTGCTTATATGGAGGGTGTTTGCGAAGCCGTAAGCGGTTACACTATAGGTATATGAAGAACCTGCCCGCCAGCATCCTCATTCCCGCCTCTCTCGCTCTCCTTGGGATAATCTTGATATATCTCTGGGCCGGTATGGATGCGCCCATGGAGTTCGAAGCCAGGCTGGCCGGCAGCGATCGGGAGTCGGTCGACGCAGTCGCCGCAAAACCCGTCGAACCTCTGACCGGAAAACTCACCCCCGGCGACGGAAAAGCCGCCGATATAAAGGGATCTTGGCCCCGCTTCCGCGGCGAAAAGTTCGACGCGATTGTACACAATTCCGTACCGCTGGCACGATCGTGGCCCAAGGACGGCCCAAAACAACTCTGGTCTATCGCTGTGGGCGAGGGGCACGCCGCGGCCGCGATCCGCGACGGGCGTGTATACGTGATGGACTACGACCGCGAAAAAGAATTAGACGTATTGCGCTGCCTTTCTTTAGCCGACGGCAAGGAAATCTGGCGTTTTTCATATCCGGTGAAAATCAAACGCAACCACGGCATGTCGCGAACGATACCCGCCGTGAGCGATAAATACGTAGTCGCCATCGGCCCAAAGTGTCACGTTTGCTGCCTTGACGCCAAGACGGGCAAGTGTCATTGGCTGTATGATATGGTCGAGCGGTTCGGAACAACTGTTCCCGTCTGGTACGCCGGACAATGTGCTATGATCGACGGCGAAAAGGCAATCCTAGCTCCCGGCGGAACCGGAAACAGAACCAGCGGCGCCGACGGCAACAGCCTGTTGCTGGCCGTGGATTGCGAGACAGGCAAAGTTGCCTGGAAGAGCCGCAATCCGCGAGGTTGGACAATGACGCACGTCTCGGTCATGCCCATGGAATTTGCGGGCAAAAAAACCTACGTCTACTGCGGCAAGGGCGGCGTGGCCGGCGTCTCGGCCACCGACGGCAAACTGTTGTGGGACACGACCGCCTGGAAAATCGGAATCGCCACGGTACCCTCGCCGTTGGTGCTGCCCGAGGGCAAGATCTTCTGTTGCGGAGGCTACAACTCCGGTGCGATGATGCTGCAATTGGTCGAAGAAAGTGGGAAGATAGCGGCCAAGACGCTCGCGCGTTTCAAGCCCAAACAGTTCAGCTCGGCCCAACAGACGCCCATCCTCTACAAGGGACACATATACGGTGTGCGCGAAATAGACAAGCGACTGGTCTGCATGGATCTCGAGGGTAAGGAACTTTGGAAGTCGCCGGGCAAGAACAAGTTCGGACTGGGCCCGTATATGATAGCCCAGGACATGATCTACCTGCTGGACGATTCGGGTTTGATGACCTTGGCGGAAGCTTCGCCTACGGGCTACAAACAACTTGCCCGGGCGCAAGTTCTGCACGGCCACGATGCCTGGGGGCCGATGGCCATGGTCGACGGACGGCTGATAGTCCGCGATCTGACGCAAATGATCTGCCTCGACGTGGCTCAATCCCGTTCGCAAGACAAAAAAGCGGAGGGCAAATAATATGGCGTCATCGTCTACCTCAAAGAAAAAACCACTGGCCGCTATCGGCGTGGGGCTCTGTATCGTCGCTCTGGTGGCGGTTGCGGTCGTGGCCTTGCTGAAAAGCGGGTCGCAGGGCAAAGACGGCAAACAGCTTCCCAAGCGTTTTTCATACGACATCCAAGCACTGCGGGAAATCGATCCGGCACTGATTAAATTCGAAGAGAAGCTGTCCATACCCGTCGAAATGGAAGAGCCCAAGGCGATTGCCGCGGGACCACTGGAAGCGGGGAAAGAATCGGACCAGAAGATATACGTCGGAGGCGACCGTTCGATTTTGGTTTTCGAGCCCGACGGAAAAACGGCGGCCACTTATCCACTGAAATTCGAACCGCGAGCCCTGGCCGTCACCCCAAAGCAAATATACGTGGCTGCCAAATCGTACATAGCCGTGCTCGACAAGGATGGCGGGCTGATAACCACCTGGTCCGACCGTGGTGAACGGGCCGTACTGACTTCGATTGCGGTCGACCCTTCTGAAAACGAAAGCGGTGGCAACGATATCTATGTGGCCGACGCCGGTAACCGTATCGTGCTGCGTTACGACTCGGACGGCAAGCTGCTGGGTAAAATAAACCGGCTCGACTCTCTTGATCTATCGGGAGCCGATCCCAAAGCCAGCCGACTCGGTTTTATCATCCCCAGCCCGTTTTT
>JAFGTN010000391.1 GCA_016934075.1 Pirellulales bacterium | reverse complement strand
GAGCCCCCGGCCCAATGGAAATGCTGATTATTGGCGGCATCGCCGTCCTCTTGTTCGGCAAGCGCCTGCCCGAAGTAGGCCGCAGCCTGGGCAGAGGCATCGTCGAATTCAAGAAGGGAATCAACGGTATCGAAGACGACCTGGAGAACGCAAGCTCCGGCACTTCGCAAGTCTCGCACGAAAGCAGCGAGACCGACTACGAAGAAGCCACCGCTCCTAAATTCGAGCCGCCCACCACCGAACCCAAGGACGAACCTGTCACTCATTAATAGTGACCAAAAAACAAGACAGTTAACAATAACGGACAAGCCGGCAAAGTTCACAAATTCAAAGTCCGGCTTCCCCATCAGGGCGGCTAGCTCAGTTGGTTAGAGCGCTATCCTCACACGGTAGAAGTCACAGGTTCGAGTCCCGTGCCGCCCACTTTTCTTAAGTAACGCCGAAGTAAGAACTTTTTCAGGGGCTGCAATTCCAGGTCTAAAGCTGCCTTGCCTTTTCTGGACGTTTCATCAAGTAGGCCATCGTTTAGGAAACTCGTCATCTCTGGATGGGTGGAACCAATGGAACGGTTTTCACGGTTCGGGGACCGTAGTGTCTTCAATTTGGGTAGATTTGAGGAGGATATGGATTATATGCATTTCCTAGGCAACCGCGTTTCCTTCCCGCACGATGCGATCGACGATTAGTTGGCGGAAATCCGGCGATAAATTAGCGAAGTATGCGGTAAAACCGGTCACGCGGACGACCAGGTTGGGGAACTTCGAGGGGTCACGGTGTGCCGCGAGCACCTGTTGGGCGTCTACAATGTTAATGTTAAAGAGAGTACCGCCCAGGTCGACATGAGTCTTGATGAGGCTGCATATATTATTGACGGCCTCTTCGCCTTTGCCCACTCCGGGATCGAGTTCGAGTTGAATGGGGGCGGTGTTGCCGTAGCCGGGTTGAATGGCTGCGATCGCTTTGACCATGGCCGTTGCGGCTCCGTCCTCTCGAAAACCGGGCCTTGGGTTGGCGCCATGGGAAATGGGTTCCGCGGCGAGACGTCCGTCGGGTGTTGCACCTACCTGCTTGCCCAGAGCGAGCGTATTGGCCCAGGAGAACCAGCCGGGGATCATGTTGCGGCCACCCGGTGTTGGGCTTGCTTTCACCAGACTAGTCAACAGCCGTGATATTTTTACAGCCCATAGATCGCCAAGCGAATCGCCTTGGCCGTAATGCTCGGCGGTATTCATCATCAGTCTTACACGCCGACCGTCGGGGCCTTCGTAGTTATTGCGTAGGTGTTCGGCGATTTGCCGCCAAGTTATGACTTGTTCTTTTTCTATGCGTTGTTCAAGCGCGGCGAAGCTGTCGGCCGCCGTTGCCAGTCCGGCCCCATCGATACACATGTTGTACATATCGACGCCGCCGTTGGTTACATTCAAACCGCGCTCGATCGGTCCGTGACAAAAAAGATTGAGCACCAGTTCCGGCTCGTTGAGATGCTGATGGTCGAGATGGAAATCGATGCCGCGGGCCGTGCAAAGGACGGCCTTGCGCAGATGATCTTCGAAGCGGCGCCATAATTCGTCGATGTTGGGTGAGACGCCCGTGGTCTCCATCATTTCCTCAAAGGCGACCTCGAAAACCTTGGCTACATTGATTTTCACCGTGTCGTTCATCGTGTATTCCACGCCCGGCACGCCCATCCAATTGCAGCCCACAGCAATGCGCCGGCGGGCAATCGCGGCGGAATAGCCGTTACGCATGAAGCCCTCGACCAGGGCCTTGTCGCCCGAGAATCGTGGACACGCCTTGCGATCTTCCAGCAGGTATTCAACACCCTTGCGCATGAGCTCGGGATCAAGCCCGTCGTGCACACGAATTGTCAAATTGCAGGTAGTTTTCAGGCGGTGGGCGGCCTCCAGGATGAGGAAGGAAAGGCGGCTGGTCTGGTCGCTGCCTTCGGCATCGGGACCGCCGATTTGATAATACCGGGTATCGATCAGCAGCAGGCATGCGAGGATGAACACGGTCGTTTCGTCGTCGATACGGCCATCACGCAGGTCGCGTTCATAGTATGGGCGAAGTAGTTCGTCGAGCTGCCCGCCGGCACCGTCGCGGTTATAGGTCCGCGAGGCCATGCTGAACCATGCCAGCCATTGGCAGGCTTCGCGGAATGTGCGAGGGGCACCTTCGATCAGCCAGCGGTTGACCTGGGCCATTTCGCGGAGGTTTTCGCAAAGCATCGGATCGGTTTCGGTTGCTTCGGCCTCTTCGATTGCATTGACGGTTCGGCGGATCCAGTTCTGGATGGCGAGGATGGTATCTTCTTCGGCCTGAAAAAATTCTTCTTTATCCGGCCCATGCTGGTTTCGGCAGTGGCGAACCTTTTCCAGCAGTCCACCCCAACCCAGGGAAAGGCCGATTGCAAGGTCGGGCGCCAGATGCTGGTCGTTGCCGATACCATGGATGATGCCGTACTGCTCTTGCTCGGGTTTGAGATGACTATAGTCCAATTCAGGGGGCCAGACGGGCGAACGCATGCGATTGAGCAAAAACATGTAACGGCCGGCCAAGGCGTCCATGGGATCAACGTAGACGGGATGGTTTTCCAGAAGGTCGCAGAAATTTTTAGACCAACCGCTTATGCCGTAAAAAGATCCGTTTGTGTGATTAGGTTTGGGCCGCCAGGAAAAATCCTCCGGCGGCAGTACCAAACCGTAGTCGTCTTCGTCCATGTATCCCAGCCGCCGGAGCTTTTCGCGGGTCTGTGCTTCCTTCTTCGCGCGAAGGTACCCCAAGCGTTCTTCGTAGCTTATGGTATGCAAGATTTCGGGCGTCATTTCAGGGCTTCCTTTGAAGACTCGCTATTTGAGTCAGTTGCTCGAAGATGTGCGGAGCAGGGGCTTTGAACCACTGCGGCGGTTGGTTATGTCCAAGCGCTAAATACTTTCCCGCCCCCAACGGATGATAGGGTAATAATTCGTAACGGATGACGTTGAAGAGCGAGCCCAGCCAGTCGACAATGGCATGTATTTGCTCGGGCCGATCGTTCAAGCCGGCAATGACAGGTGTGCGCACAATAACCGGTTTCCGAGCGGTGTCCAACCGCCGGAGATTATCGAGCGTCTGGCGGTTAGAGATGCCAGTCCATTTTTTATGCTCCACGTCGTCTAACAGCTTGATGTCGACACAAAACAGGTCAACCAGCGTCAGTAGTGGCTCGATAAAAGACCATTCTCGGGCAAAGTTAGTTTCCAGTGCGGTATGGATGCCATTGCGTTTGCAAAGTGCCAGAATCGCTCGGGTGAATTCCGGCTGCATGAGCGGCTCGCCACCGGAGATCGTCACACCGCCGCCGGAAGACTCGTAAAATTCCCGATCGACAAATAGTTCCTGGGCAACTTCGTCGGCGGTCCTGGTTTCTCCGACCAAGACCAACGCCTTGGCGTAACACGTCTGGGCGCAACGGCCGCAACCGACGCAGCGATCACGATGAAATACACGGCTGTCATCGACCACTTCATGAGCCTGTCGCCGGCAACGTTCCACGCATGCACCGCAGCCAATACACAGTTCGGCAAACACCTGAAGTTCAGCGGCCCGGCGTAATGTCTCGGGGTTATGGCACCATGCACAACGCATCTGACAGCCCTTGAGAAATACTGTTGTGCGGATGCCCGGCCCGTCGTGCACCGAAAACCGTTGGATGTGGGTAATCACACCTTCGGTCATCTCCGGCTCTTGCGCAACCGGCACTTTTTCGAGCGGGTCGTGCCGCGCTTTGTTCGCATTTGGATCGGCCGTTTGCACGGTTTACCTCTCTGTTGACAACGGTAACGTTACTTCTTTGCGGCTCTGGGCGGAAATAATGGCGGCTTCGAGTACCTCTTGAGTATTGCGGCAAATGGCCGCGCGACACAAGGGGAAAAACTCTTCGCCCGTAGCAATGGCCCAGATGAAATGTGCGATGCCGTTGGCCATGTGCGGTTCGGGTTGCGGCGGTTCGACCTCGATACATTCAGGATTATCGGCTGTTGTCATCCAAAGCTTGCCGCCACGACCCGGGCCCACGATTACCGAGCCATTCGTGCCCCAGATCGTGGCCAGGTATCCCGTAAACGACACTCCTTTTTGTCCCCAGGCTCCTTCCGCGGTAGCCATCGCGCCGGGATATGACATAACAATGATGGCATTGTCTTCCACCGCCAATTCTCTTTCTACCAAATTGCCCGTAACGGCCGTGACTCGTTGGGGATGTCCCAAGAGGATTTGAGCCAGATTCACGCCGTAGCTGCACACGTCTATCAATGCGCCGGCACCGTTAAGTTCCTTCTTCACAATCCATTCACGGAAGTAGGGTGTGCATTCCACATAGATCCCCCCATGGCCGGCACGGTGCGTGATTTGCCAGATTTCGCCGAACTCGGGCCGCGTTGCCAGATCGATGGCCGCCTGCACCTGCGGTCGCCAAACGACGGGCCAGTTGATCATCAGGCGCACACCGGCTTTCTGCGCAGCGGCCAACATTCGCTCGGCACCGTCGAGCGTTGCTGCCATGGGCTTCTCGACCATCACGTGCAAGTCGTGCTGGGCCGCCCGAATGGTCAAATCAGCGCCGGTTGCGTTGTCGGAGCAAATAAAAACGGCATCCAACTCTTCTTCGTCGAGCAGTTCTTCGTGGTCCAAGTATGTGGTACAAGCCCACTGCTCTTTCACTTTGTCGAGCAACGGCTGATTCGGATCGGAAACCGCCACCAGTTTGGCGTCCTCGAAATCGGCAAGCACTTCCAGATTGCCCCACACATGATCGTGCGTGAGTCCCAATATTCCTAAGCGGATTGGTTTATTCATTCAAGTAATCCCATAACGTTCGTTGATTGGTTGCTGGTATTCGTTCAATTCGTCCGACAGGACTTCAGCGATCTCGACTCGCCGCCCGGCCTGTGCCGATTCCAAAACGGCAAAAGCACATGCCAGGTCGATTAAACCCTCGCGTCCACTGGTTTCCGGCAGGCGACGGTTCCGCACGGCGTCGAGCCACTCGTAATGTGCCAAGGCGAATGCGTCTTGCAGCCCCAGCGGAAAATCTATTTCTTTCCGAACTGCGTCGCACTCTTGCTCGTACATCGCGGCCAGATCGGT
>JAFGTN010000038.1 GCA_016934075.1 Pirellulales bacterium | reverse complement strand
TGGCGGGGACAGGATTCGAACCTGCGACCTCGAGGTTATGAGCCTCGCGAGCTACCGGACTGCTCCACCCCGCGTTATATGCACGTCCGGACAGACCAGATTGGCCGTTCCAATGGGCGTGTCGCATACGTTTCGCGTGCGATAATAGTTATTTTACCATGATTTCGGACATCGTCGAGGGAGGGGCCAGTTATTTATGGCAAAGTGAACGTTTTTGTGGTATCGCCGTAAATCTAGATAGGTGTTTGGGCAGAAACACGGCTGATAAAACGTTTTATACCGATTGGGAGGATGGGTAATCTGTATCAATAGCCTCACATAATGGGTTATTGATTGTCGGTTTTTGTAGGAGCGTTTAGACTGAACTTAAGGGCCCGTATTTCCAGGCTGCTTATCAATTTGCGCGCTACATGGCACTAGCCGCATCCGGACCGAGGAGACCCAATTCGTGACGCCCAATAGCTCTTACGACAGAGCGGGCATCAATCAGCCGCCACCGCCGCCTCCGTTGCGGCCGGCTGATGGGCTTCCAGTGCGTAACGGCGCCGCTAATCCGCCGGACTCCAATGCGAGTCCCATGCCAAGTGGTATTCCACAGCCAATCCCGGCAGTCGCAAACGGCGAAGTTGCCGCGGAAGAAGCCGGCCGTCATATCGACATTACCGAACGGGCCGTGCGCAGTGCGCCGCCTTGGTTGTTCAGCGCGGTGTTCCATTTTGGGATTATTATTATCTTGGGTCTCATGCTCCTCCCGCTTCGCGAGAACGAGCAGATCAATCTCGACGCCGCGATCTATGCCGAGGAAGAGGGGCACCAATTGGAATTCGACTCCCCGCTGGCGGGCCTCGAACAGGACAATGCCGACGAGCCGATCTTTACGCCCGACAATTTGCCCGAGGTCGACGATCCCTTCGCCACCCCGACCGAAGTCAACATCGTCCCCGAGGGCATGCTCTCGACCGACAATCTTCCTTCGCCACAGATCGGTCTTGCTTTGAAGGGTCGCAGTGAGGGCATGAAGAAGATGCTGTTGGGCCGTTATGGCGGCGACGCCACGACCGAAGCGGCCGTCGCTTTCGGTCTGGCATGGTTGGCCGGGAACCAGAATACCAGGGACGGATCCTGGAGCCTGACGGGACCGTACCGTAGCGGCGGGAATATCGAAAACAAGGAAGCCGCCACGGCCATGGCTCTGCTGGCCTTCCAAGGCGCCGGCAACACGCACAAAGAAGGCAAGTACCAGAAAAACGTGGCCCGGGCATGGGATTGGCTGCTGAAACAACAAGACGAAGACGGATGCTTTTTCCATGGAGAAGGCTTCAACCATCGCTTCTATACGCAAGGTCAATGTACTATCGCAATTTGCGAACTTCTGGGTATGACCGGTGACGAACGATTCCGGGAACCGGCCGAACGGGCGATCGAGTATTGCGTTAAGACCCAAAGCCCACGCGGCGGCTGGAAATACAGACCCAACGGCTTCAGCGACGTTTCGGTTACTGGTTGGATTGTCATGGCCATGCAAAGCGCCAAAATGGCGGGGATCGACGTGCCGAGTGAGTGTTTCCAACGGGTGGAAAAATATCTCGACACGGTAGGCCGCGAAGACGGGAGCCGCTATCCGTATGAACATGGCCAGATGGTCACTCCGGCAATGACGGCCGAGGCCTTGCTCTGCCGCCAGTACATGGGGTGGAAGCGAGACGATTCGCGTCTGCGTAAAGGCGTCGATTACATTACCCTGCCCGAGTATCTGGTCGATTATTCCCGCAACCGCAACATCTACTTCTGGTACTATGCCACCCAGGTCACCCATCACATGGAGGGCGATTGGTGGAAACGCTGGAACGGCGCAATGCGCCAGGCCGTGCCAAAAGAACAGATCAAAGGCGGCAAGGAGAAGGGCTCCTGGGAGCCCAACATGCGAGATGGCTACGAACGCAGCGGCGGTCGGCTCTACGTCACCTGTCTCTCGATCTACATGCTGGAAGTCTATTATCGGCATCTGCCGATCTACACGAAAGTTTATTGACGTGCCTCTGCCACCACCGTAGCGGGAACAATCAATACGGTTCCGTGCCGCATGTGCTCGGTGGGCAGTGTCATTTCCGGCGAGCGGTTTTTCCAGTGTACAAGATCGGGGCTGGTAGCCAGGCAGTAGGAGTATTTGCTGTTCGGCGCGTCCCAGTATAGGTACCAGAGATTTTTGTACTTCAAAAGCGAAGGGCCTTCTCCCATGGTGTCGACGATATCGGTTCCGGCACCGACAATCGCCGGTCCCAGCTTGGTGCCGTAGGGGCCTTGCATGCGTTTGCTGAAGGTGAGCCGCAGGTTCTTGCCGCCACGTTCGGGCTTCAACTCGTTCTTGATGACCATCACCCAGCGGTCGTCGCTCGCGTCGGGAGTGCCGCGGTCGTCGTGGGCGATGTAGGGATCGATTACGCTGTGTTCCGGATCTTGCGGGCTGAAAAAAAGGGCCGCTTTGGAAAACGTCTTGAAGTCGCGGGTGCGTGTCGCGTATGTGCGGTGGTCGTATTCAGGCCGATTTTCGCTGCCGTCGTTGTCGTTCAGTTCTTCGAGCGTGGTGGAACTCCAGATGATGAGGAACTCTTTTTTTTCCGGATCCCAATGCAGCTCGGGGGCCCAGGTATTTTTTACGGCGGTGAAGTCGCCCCAGACGTCGATTTTCCTGGGTTTGCTCCAATTGAGGAGGTCTTTGGAGTGGGCGTAACCGATTGTGCGGGAATTCCAATTTGTGGTCCAAACCATGTGGAAGACACCGTCGTGGTAGATGATCGAGGGATCGCGGGTTAGGCTTGTGTCGCCCCAGGGCGGCGCCGGTAGAACGACCTTGCCGTGGTTCAACCATTTGAAATTCAGGCCGTCACGGCTATAGGCGATATATACGCCCGTCTCGCCGTTGCCCAAAAAATAAGGCAGCAGAAAAACATCGCCTTTGCATTGTTCTATAGCGATGGGCTTTTCTGCCGCGTTTGTATTGAGAACGGATGAGGAGAGAATCAGAAACGCTGCAAGCGAGGCCGGGATGTATAGGGGCATTTTGTTGCAAGTCTGGGACATAGGTTGTATTTCCGTTTGTGAACTAGTATTGCCGTAGGTATCGGGCTCCATCCTAGCAGGCGGGTGTCCGGCTTTCAAGGTTTTCGCGGCGCCGAACCCGTTGGGCATAGATTTTTCCTAATCCTAACAACCGGCCCGCAAGCTGTACGGCTCGACAGTCATTTTCCCGATCGGGGTGGGGCCGGAAGCTAAAGTGGAACGATTGTAATAGAAGTTACAGTCAAATTAGAAGGAGTTGCCAATGACGTGCCGCAGGTTTGCTTTTATAGCTATAATTACCATGATGATACCGATGGCCGCGCCGGGGACGTGCGAAGCTTTCGAGTTCCTGCATCGCCTGCATCATTCTGCGGCCTTGAATGAAGGGGCTATGCATTCCGGGCCGCGATACCAGCAGACTTCGCGGTGGTATCCGGAATATCGTCCTCTAGCAGGCGATGATTATGGCGGCGGGGTGCCGACCTATGCTTATGGCTATTTCGGGGCCAGGTCCCATTCGTCCTACGGCTGCCACTATGGTTATTACGGCGACTTGTATACCTGGGGGCCGTTGAGAGGACGCTGAAAATGGTCGGCGCCGATCCATCACGCAATGAGCGGAATGGCGCTAGCCACCGGCCTCGGCGGGTGAACGTTGTCCTGGTAAGAGCCGGCGGCAGTGCCTTGCCGCTTACCGCGCAAATCCCACGAAGAAGCTGAAGATCTGTTCGCGGTCGCCGGGCGTTGTCGAGACGGGGAAGGCGAAGTCCAAGGCAATGGGCGCCGGGCCCATGGCCGGGACCACGATCCGCAGGCCGAAACCGGGCGCTACGCGATAGGTCTGAGTCCAATTGTCGATCGACGGCTCGACCGTACCCGTATCGCAGAATACCACGCCGCGGAGCATGTCGTCGGCCGTAATGGGGAAGAGGTATTCGGCCGAGGCCAGCATCTGGAAGTGACCGCCCACGATCACGCCGTATTGAGCGCGGGGTGAAGCGCCGCGGTAATAGAAACCGCGGATAGTGGAAAAGCCACCGGCGTAGTAATTGTCGTAGATGGGCGTGTCGTCGCCTGTGATTCCCAGGCTAAAGTTGAGGCTGACAACGTGCCGCCCCGACTGGTCGGCCCGTTCACGGAAGTGGAAATACTTGCGTACATCGAGATTGAAGCGAGGGTATTCGTAAGTGCCGATGACCTGTTCGAAGGATGTCTCGATGAGATGTCCTTCGGTGGCCAGGAAGGCACTGTCGCGGGTGTCGTGCGCGAGTTTAACCATGAAGCCGTGCATCACCGAATCACCGACGACCGCGGCCAGTTCTGGCGGAGTGGGTGTGTAGGGATCGCTGATATTGATGCTGGCTCCTTGGTATGCGAGACTTCCGGTCAGAGCGTGTGTGAAGTGGTAGCCCAGTGCCAGACGACCGCCGAGACGCTGTTCGTCCCAATACTGGTAAACCCGCGTGAAGAAGAAGGCACTGGCGCTTAGGCTAACCTCTGAATTTAACAGATATGGTTCGGTGAAGCTGGCCATGTAGCGTTGCACGCGCGTACCCGGAATGGCTTCGAGCCGGAAGCGTTGTCCGGCCCCTCGCCATGCGGTGGCGTTGCGAATATCTTCGAAGCTGCGCGGGAAGCGTCGCCAGTCGAAGTTCTGCTCGTCCAAGACGATTGAACCAACCAGGCCGGCCTCGGAGTTGACACCCACGCCCAACATGAACCGGCCGGTTTGTGTTTCCTGGCCCAGGATGTTAAGTGGAATGTGAGGCAACTGTACTTGTGGGTCGGGCTCGACGCCGAACAGGGGCGTGGGGCCGGTTTCGTTGGGATCGGTGACGTAGGGGCCCTGCCCGGCGGCGTCGCCGGTCAAGGGCGGCGGGAAACCGGGGCCCTGGCCGTATTGCTGCGAGGGTTGTACATATACGGGACCGGATTGCGAGCCGGGCGGTTGGGTGATAGTGCCCGGCTGTTGGCTTACCGTGCCGGGATTCTGGTAATTGTTGTTCACGGCGGCCGTGCGATAGCCCTGGGCCGGTTGGGTGTATTGCGTGTATCGAGTGCTGGCGGGAACGGTGGTTTGCGGACGGGTAGGTTGCCAGACGGGATCGGTTTGCAGATTCGGAACGGAAGTACCCTCGCTGGGCGAGTACTGGGCGCGGATCACCGGTTCGCCGGAACGGTTGTCGCGATAGTGCGGAACCCGGTTATGTCGGACGGGCAGGTTCTTGCGGCTGTTGACCGGGCTGTATGACTTGCCGGCAAATTTCCAATCGTCGGCAAGGCAATTGCCGGCAGTCGTCAAGAGCACTATGGCGACCAACATTCCAAGAGCTGTTCTCACCACTGCGTTTACCTCCGGCATAAGCCAAACGTTTGTTTTGTGTTCCATAAGACGACTGTTCATTTGCTGCCTCCGTCATTCTCCGCGGCCCATCGACCGATAACCTTCAAATCGATCCAGCGAACGCCTCCGGATGTACTTCCGGCGGTTCTTCTTCTTTCGAACCGGTCGTCATCCGGGCTCTGGCCCCGGAAACCGTTGTCTTTGGGAGGAGGCGGTGTATTGGGACGAGCGATTTGCGGCGCATTGTTATCCATGGGATACTCGGCCTCTGATGGATCGCTGATAACGATATCGGGAACCACGCCCGTCTGCGGGCTGACTTCAAACAGTCCACAGGCCTTCAGACGCCGCTTGCTGTCGCGGATTTCGCGGATGTCGACGATATCACCGGGCTGCAGCGAGATGCGGTTGAGCATGGTAGAGATTTTCGTATGAGGATTCTCGCCGCTGATTTGCGGTATGATGCGGCCCACGCAATATTGTTCGCCCTCGGTGATGTCGTAGATCAGGTCCAATTCGCCGGGCTCGTCTCGGAATCGAGTTTCGGGATTGATTTTCGCGAAGATATAGCCGATGCTGCCGTATTCCTCCTCGATGGCCGCCGCGTCGCGCTGTTTCTTGGCATGGTTATAGAATTGACCTTCGCCAAGCTTTAGTTTGGCCATGAGTTTTTCGGTGGGGATCTTTTTATTGCCGATTACCGATACACTGCGAATCGTGTAACGAGGTCCTTCGTTGATTACATAGGTGATCGAAACCCACTCGCGGCTTTTCGAGTAAGTGATTTCCGGCGTGCCGATATTCACCTGGAAGTAGCCCAGTCCGTGATAGTAGTTCGTCAGACGGTTGCGGTCCTCTTCCACCACCTTACGGTCGTATTCACCGCTGAAAACCCACATGAAGCCGTGCTTGGCCTTGATTTGTGTCATCAGCCGCCCGTCCGAAACGATCGAATTGCCGATGAAGTTGGTTTTGAGTATCCGCTGCTTGGGCCCTTCATTGATTAGAAACGCCACTCCGCGGTCGCCGGACTTGTTGCCTTCGATGACCGAAACCCGGGCTACGCCGAAACCGTGGTCGTGATAGAAGTGTTCAAGAGCCTGACGGGCATCTTCGGCCATGTAGGGATCGAGTGAGTCGCCCACCTTGAGGTTAGTCTCGTCGGCCAGCAGTTTGCGTTTGATCTTTTTGTTGCCAATATAATAGACGTATTCGATCGTGGGGCGTTCGACCACTTCGAAAATCACCACGCGACCAGCGGGCAAATGCTGATAGGAAACGCGTATGTCGACAAACATCCGCGAGGCGTTCAGACGACGCACGTCGCTCTCGACTTGTTCTTGAACGAACTCGCGTCCGGCGCGGGTGCGTATGTGTGGGAGGATTTTTTCTGTCTTGGTTGCCTTGTTGCCCACGATGCGGACTTCGACTACTTGCTCGCCGGTTCCCGGATTAATCAGATTAGGACCTTGGAAGGGTGTGACCGGAGCCTGGTTCTGCCCAATTCCCTCTGCAACGGCGTTCATGGCGGTGCCAGCGACCTTGTTGGCCAGTGCATTGGCGTTACCCAGCGTTTCGTCCGAATAGGGTTTCTCTCTGGAATACTGTGCCTGAACAGGCATGGAACTCAATATCAACAGTGCCGTGGCCGCCATGGCCGTGACGCAAATGTAGCGCAATGTGTATAAAATGTCGCGGATAACAGCCATCGCGGCTCCTTCCGGGTCCATCGAGGTTCAAAATCCGTGGAAAAGGTCGCGTAGAAATACAGGAACTAGCCGTCCAAAACAAGGTGAATTGGTAGGAAATGTTAGCTCCAAGTTACTAAGAAGTTGCCGTTCTTGCCCAGGTTGCGCAGAGCGGCAAAATTACTGCAGAGGGTACTAGAATCGCACCAAGAAAATGGGTGGGTTCAGCATTGTAGGCCGGGTCGTGACCCGGATTATGTGCGGCTTTGTGATTCTTGTTGCGAGGCACGAGCCTGGCCTGCCTTATAACTGGACTTTTGCAAAATTGCGAGTCAAGGGCACTTAGATATAAATTGGCGGCGCAGCCGGCAAATTATATCTAAACGCCGCA
>JAFGTN010000390.1 GCA_016934075.1 Pirellulales bacterium | reverse complement strand
GATCCTCGACCAACTGCGCGGCGGATTGGTAGCGATCTTCGGCCAACGGAGCAAGGCACTTCTCGACGATCGAGCGCAGGCCGGGTGATACACCGGGCAATCGACGCGGCAATTGCGGCGCGCCTTGTAAACGCATGGCAGTTAACTGGCGGATTGTGGCTGACAAGGAAGGAATCGTTTCGTCATGAGGCCAGGGATGGCGTCCGGCCAAGAGTTCGTAAAAAACAACTCCCAGCGAGTAGATGTCAGACCGCCGGTCGATTTCCGCGACCGAACCACTCACGTCCGGCTGCAACGCGGCCAGGTGTTCCGGGGCCATGTAAGCCAGAGTGCCACCAACCGATGTCTCAATGGAATTCGAACCGTTTGTACGGCGTTCGGCAACATTGAAATCCATCAATAGTGCCCGGCCGGTCGAGTCGATCAAGATATTTGCCGGCTTGATGTCGCGGTGCATGACACCCTGCTCGTGCGAGTGTTGCAATGCCCGGGCCAACCCCAACACCATGCGGCACATGGCCGGTACGAACCGCAACTCGGCGAACTCCTCACGACCGCCCACGTCCTTCCCGCCGGGCAGCCCGGCTATTTGCTCTTCCAGCCAGTCGAGCAGATCCTTTCCTCGCCACGCATGTATATTGATCTCCATTCGATGGACCATCCAGTCGGCCATTGTTTTTCCAGGCACGTAACGCATGGCCAGCAGCCTGCGCCCGGAGATTGTTTGCTCGCTGAACACCGAAGCAATGTGCGGATGGTCGAGCTGTGCAAGAGTTTTGCCTTCCTCACCCGACGCGCGGGAGACTTTCAACACTACCCATCGGTCGAGCGAAAGTTGCCGTGCAAGATACACTCTCGCGTAACTACCGACGCCCAATAAACACTCGATTTCGAAATCATCCAACACGGTTCCGGGATCCAGCTCGAGAGAAACCGAGGATTCATCCTCCGTGCCCGATATGTAGGCGTGGGTGGACAACTCGGACCTAAGACGGGAAATCTGGCCGGGGAAACGTTGGGCGTATTCTTCCAAGCCAGGCGATTCGCCGTGGTTACGTCGGGCATCGTATTCGGCAACAATCAATTCACACGAAAAATCATCCGCGGTGGCCAATTCGGGAAAGCGTCCGAGATAGTCTTCCAGTCGCGCGGTTTGCCCCAGGCGCATACGCTGGGCGAGATCGGCCGCGATCAGCTTTTCGAGCAAGACGAGGCGATGCGGTTGCTCGGAAGGCAGGAAATCGTCAATGTCGGGCGGCGGGCCTTGACGGCACGCGGCGACATAGCGGGCCAGGATGGCTTCGACGGAGGTGAACGTCTTATTGCCACCGGGAGACGACTCATTCGGTTCAGAAGCATTTTCTTTCGACATAATATCTCTATTATCGTCACTCACTCGCCTCGTGGCCAGAAGATAACTTTAGATGTAAACGCCTGTTGTTATTGAGAAGGACGTATGCTAACTCGGTACTTATGCCCAGATGCTCGACACGGGGGGGTATGATGTGTTAAAATCACGACCTGCTCGACCGAGTTTTGTTCTCGGCTGAAAAATGGGAAATCTCAGAATAAACTCACCACACACGTCCGGTGTACGAACCTATCACCGCCGGTCCTGTCCATGTCACAGTCGGAGAGTTTTGCTATGATTCGACAATTTTGTGTTCCTCTTGTGGTATGTTTTCTGTCACTGACTGTTATAGTACCAGGCGCGGTGCACGCAAAAGCCGTCACACTGGTTGTCAACAGCGAGTTGCCGGCCGCGGCCAGGCATGGCTTGGATTATTTCGCGCACGCTTTAAGCGATAAAGGCCTGTCGGTGACGACCGCGAAAGCGATCCCAAAGGCGGCCGATAGCATGTATCTTATCGGTGTCGCCGGAAAATCCGCCGCGGTCGACCGGCTGCTCGCCGATCACAAACTATCGCTTGGGAGAAAACCTGAGTCGTTGCTCGTTAAACGGATTCCCGGATCTTCTGCACCCGCAACGCTGATTGCCGGCCGTGACGCCCGCGGGCTGATGTACGCCTTGATGGAAGCGGCTCGCGCCGTGCAACTATCTTTGCCGGAATCGGATCCCCTGGCGGCCGTTGTCGACACCGCGGAATCGCCCGAATTGGCCGTTCGCAGCGTCTCCATTCACCTCTTCAACCACGATCTGGATAGTGAGTGGTTTTATAGCGAGGATTTCTGGAGGAAACATTTCGCCATGTTGGCGCTATGCCGTTTCAACACATTCGCCCTGACTTACGCCGACCACACCGCTTACATGAATCCGCCCTATCCATTTTTCGTCACCGTGCCGGAATACCCGCAGGTGAAAGCCATAGGACTTTCGAAAAAGGAGCAAGAGCGCAATCTAAAAATGCTCAAACGGATTTCCGAACTGGCCGACGAGCACGGCATCGATTTTGTTTTCTCCACCTGGATGCAAGGCCTGCGGATTCTCGGCAATCTGGGCGATAGCACGGTCGACGGCTTGCCCGAGAGATTCGAGCAACACAGAGACTATTGCGCCAAAGCCCTGGGCAGATTGTTGAAAGCTTGCCCGAAAATACGCGGCGTGCAGTTCCGCATGAATCTCGAAAGCGGCATCCCCGAAAGCAAACAGGCCGAGTTCTATACGGCCCTTTTCGAAGCCATTCGCGATTGCGGCCATCCGGTTTCTCTCGATCTTCGTTTCAAGGGGCTGCGGTATGAAACGATCAACGCGGCCTTGACGGCCGGTGTACCGGTGAATGTCTCCACCAAGTTCTGGTGTGAACAGATGGGGTTGCCTTATCATCCTTCGATAGCCGATAAACACTATCGCGGTGGTCGATACAGCTACGCCGACATGCTGCATTACCCGCGGTATTACGATGTTACCTATCGCCTGTGGACGGTGGGCACACAGAAGATTTTGCTATGGGGCAATCCGGATTACGGTTCTCGCTTCGCTAAGAGTTGTCAACTGGGCGGTGGACGGGGATTCGAGGTTTTCGCACCGCTGTCGAACAAGGGCTACGGTAACGCGCCCGGCACCTGGCGAATCTTTGTCGACCGATCATATGAGCACTACCGCTGGGAGTTCGATCGCTACTGGATGTTCTACCTGACATTCGGCCGCACGGGCTATCGCAGCGACGTTCCGGCCGAAGTCTGGCGGCGTGAATTCCGCCATCGTTTCGGCCCGGCGGCCGAGCATGTGGAAGCGGCCTATCGGACATCCGGCCAGATACTCACTCTGATTACAGCCGCGCGGAACCATTCGGCCAGCGAATGGCGAACCTGGCCCGAGATGGAGCCGGGCTATATTCTTCCAGCCTATGCGAGAGCGGTGCCTCAGGATTTGAACCAGTTTTATTCCGTCCGCGCGCACCGTCGCGTAGCGGGCTGGCGAGGTGAAGGTTGGCGCGGCGATATCCCCGGTTACGTCGATGATGCGACTGCCGGCAAGCTGCAAGCCAAGTGGACGCCCCAACAAATCGCCGGGCGACTGCATGAACTAAGCAGAAAAACACTCGACGCCGTGGAAAAGGCACACGCGAATGTGCCCGATCCGCAGTCGGCCGAGTTCAAGGGCACGGAGTTGGACATGCGTATTCTGGCCAACATCGCCGACTACCACGCCGAGAAGACACTGGCGGCCACGCAGGTAGAACTCTTCGATATCACCAAAGAAAACGGCCGCCTGCCCATCGCTCTCGAACATGCGAAAAACGCTCTTGCGGCTTGGGAGAGAATCGTGGAACTCACCGACGGCGTCTACTATGCGAAGATGAACTTCGGCATGTTTTACCCTCATACCATGAAACCCCCCTTCGAAAACACGAAGAAGGAAGCACACCACCTCCGCGGCCATTGGAAGGACCGCCTGCCCATGGTCCGCTACGATGTCGCCTATGTCGAAAAACTCCTCGAAAAACACGGCGGGCAAGGAAAGCCCTACAAGCAGTTGCCCGGCGAAGAGCCGCTCTCCGATCCGCCCGTTATCGAACATAAACCGATCACTTCCGCCAAACCCAGCGAACCGCTCGTCATCACCACGCGTATCACCAGCCGTCGACCTCTTGAGCGAGTTTTGCTCCACCATCGGCCCTTGAACCAAAAACTGGACTGGCAGACGATAGAAATGCGCGGCGGTGAGAAAAATCTCTACACGGCCACGATCCCGGGCAAGAACTTCTCGCCGTCGTGGGACTATATGTATTACATCGAAGCGCGCGTGGCCGGCGGTGGGATGCTTTGGCCTTCATGGGAAAAAGGCTGGCCGTATGTCGTGGTTCGTGTCGAGCGCAGCACGGTTCCGCCCGACACTCGGCCACGTCGCGTCTT
>JAFGTN010000389.1 GCA_016934075.1 Pirellulales bacterium | reverse complement strand
GCCGCAAGGCTTTGCGGCGATCGGCGTGAGAAGGGCGTCGTTGGGCGACGTCCCATGGCGAGTCGCTGCGGTCGCAAAGTGTCTTGCCGGGCTGGTCCCAAGCCCAGAGCTCGACTAGCGTATGCATCCACAAATTCAAATGATAGACGGCCACATTGGTCCAAATGTTGCGTACCTGTTGCTGGCCGGTGCCCCAGACTTCCTTTACGTCGTGGAAGTCTTGTTCGATGGTGGCTCGATCGGCAAACGCTTCGAGGATTTCCTTCACCGTAGCATTGGGATCGGTCGAGAAGAAGGCGAACCTCTTTGACAAGCACCACTCGGATGACGCCTCCCACTGGAACGTACGTAGCCAGGAAGGTTTTGTAGGTCTTGGTCACGGTCTGATTGTACAAAACACACTCGATAGTTTCCCAACCACCTCGGTGTCCGGCCCGCTTGACCAGGCTGAGGCGATTCTTGCCATACTTTCGCGGACGACCGCGGCCTCGGGGTTGGCCTTTTTTTCGTTTCGGCGGCAAGTCGCACAAGGCAGCGTCTTTGCGCAAACGACCTATAATGACCACGTCGGGGATTTTCAAAACGCGACGCAAGAAGGGCCGCTTGGTATAACCGCCGTCGACGACGATCCAGACCGTTTTCCCCGCTTTTTTCAGGATCGGAACGACCCACTCCACCAACCGCGCAGCCAATTGCAGCTTGGTGGCGAACCGATGCCAGTTGCGAACCTTGGGAATCATCTCCATCGTTCGCTTGCGAACATAAAGCATAGCCCGCAACGGCAGACCGATCGCACCCCACCGCGGGTGCCGCAGCGTCAGCGAGATCGTCACCCAAATGTGCCCGTACAAGAACGGTTGATCGGCCGGGCCCGGCGTGGGGTTGTGATGTACATCGGCCCCTTCGACTTTGGGGCCGTATCGCTTGGTAGGCGAATCGTCGATTACCAGCAACAGCCGTTCGGGCAGAGACAAAACCCGAATCAGCAACAACACAAGTCGCGTGGCGACGAAATTGGTCTTGCGTCCGACCGAGATAAGGAAATAATAGTAATCTTGGAAGTCGTCGCTGACCCCAGCGGCGCGGAGCCACGTAGTGACGGTACGGCGTCCAGAGGCAAACAGAATGCCAAGGAACAACACCGGCAAACGCCAGCGATTGCGGGCATGCAGCCCGGCCGCCAGCCACTCGCTCCACTCCGACCACTGATACGGACACTTCCAACAACATTCCAGTTTCGCCATCCTTGGCTCTCCCTTCATGCGGTTTTTTTGCACAACGTAGCATGACGGAAGAGCCTTTTTTATTAAAGATCAGTTTATAGTTTATCAACGGCCTACGGCCGTTTTTTCAGAAAGTGCAGAAGTAAGTGATTGTGGTAAATTAATATCTACCGCGGCGTGATTCGCCATTCAATGCCTGTCTGCAAATTACCAACCGTACCTGCGCAAATCCAGCAATCTGCCTCCACGGTCGAATTGGAATACGTACGGTCGTCCCTTGTGGCGGCATATGTTGCAATTGGGATCGACACGGTTGAATTGCAAGTTGTAGATTTTCTCCGTATATTCACCGTCGCCACCTATGCAGTCAAAGCGAATCTGGATTCGGTCCACATCACCAAAACTGTGCCAATAGCAGCCTCCATTCGGCTTTGTATGTGTACGGGTCTTCCAATTACTCCACGTGCCGTTTTGTTGTGCTCGGAGTTGGTATTTAATGGTGATGTTGGATTTGTTATAAATTGAGACCACTCCTAAATAATCCCACTCGGCATGGGCCACACCAGTCGGGATAAGGAAAAAGCATCCTAACAAGATGGACTTGAGGACGATAGCTCTAAATAGGTGAAAATTACACATGGTTCCGGGGCCTTTCTTGTCTAATTGGTTGATTTTCCGTGAACGCCCTGAGTGGGCCGTTCTACCAATAAGATGCCGAGCGGAATCAAATGTTGCGCGGAAAATTATTGTGTTCGTCAAGCTAGTGCTGTAGGGGGGTATCCGGTATGATTGTCACGGAACCAAGACTACGCGGAAGCCGGTGATTTGGTAGCTTTTGCTCGGTGTAATTCGATTCCGATAAGCTGACCGGCATTGCTTCGGGCGGGAAACCCAGTCACCGCCGCGCAGTATGCGGTCCGAGCCTGTTGTAGGCCCCGTGGGATCGTCAGTAATCGAGTTTTCATAGTAGTGCCAATCGTGCCAGTCCGCACACCACTCCTCGATGTTGCCATGCATGTCATATAAACCAAATGCGTTCGCGGCGTATGAACCCACGATTGTTGTTCGTGCCAAATATGGACCCGTCATATCCGTTCCATAAGGCTCCTTTTTCCCAAGACAATTCGCCTGCTTACCGTTCAGAGCACTCCCGAAATTGAATGGCGTCGTTGTACCCGCTCGGCAGGCATATTCCCACTGGGCTTCTGTCGGTAAGCGATAGATGCGTCCCTCCTGCGCCGATAGCTTCTTGCAGAACTCCACCGCGTCGTACCAGCTAACATTATTCACGGGATGAAATGGTCCCTTAAATCCCTGGGTTGATCCCAAGTAGACAGACGATGGATTCTTGTCCATGATCCGCTCGTACTGCTCCTGTGTTACCTCGTATACACCAAGATAAAAAGGCTTCGTAATCCGCACACGATTACATGGCCCGCTTGTGGGATGTGCCTTCGGTATCATTGGAAGCAGGCGGTCGTCGACAATGGTGAAGTGACATCTGCCGCGGTGGCCGAACACCTTCAGGAAGGTCGCGGTTATCGGCGTGGCGGGCAACTTGGAGGTGATCCCATGCGAGATGTCGTACTTGCCGAGGCTATGACGGCTCGTGATGGACGTGCCCCGACCGTTTTCGAGGCTGATTACTACGGTTTTTCTTGTGGTCTGGCCGGTCGTCTGAATCGTCGCCTGGTAGACAATCCGGACGAATGGTGGAACGAGTTTCTCGACCACTTGGCCGGATATTCCAAGCAGCCCGGCCGTTTAGAGAAGTTCGCCGGCCGTTGCGGATTGCAGAATTGGCTGGGTACGGTACTTTGGAACTTTCTGCGGAGATGGATTCGGCGCGAGTCAACTACGGCCAATTTCTGCTAGAAAATAATGACTTCAAGCAAGCGGCCGAACAGTTCGCTACCGCCGAGCAACTTGCCCCTACCAGTGTCTTGGCCCAGACGGGCCTCGGTCTGGCACTGTTCCAACAAGACGATGACAAGATCATCAATCAAGCGCTCACCCACTTCCAGCGGGCTGTTGAACTGGCGACGCAAGACAAAAACACCAACCTGAATTTAGCCGTATGCCTCGTACGCCTCGACCGCAAGGAGGAAGCCAAGTTATACTTCCAGAAGACCTCGCAAATAACCCGAAAGAAGCCAAACGTAGCGGAATAACTGAGTAATTACGTAAGATTGCATAAAAATAATATTATTTACAACCGCTACAACAAACGCAATCTCGTTGGTATGCGAGGCCACATTGGTATGTTTAGACACCGGCAATCCGTCACCTGTCAGCTATGTTATGAAAACTGGTCGGGATGCGGATGTTTCCAAGGTTCGCGATAGTTCCGTTGCAAAAGTTTTGTGGCCTCGGAATCGTTCACAACTTTCTTATTTTCAGAGTCATAGATCAATGGTCTTTTAGACTGCATGGACATATTTGCAAGAATACAGCTTGCTGTTGAAATGTGGCCCTCTGTAATACTTGCCACTGGCTGCGTACCCTTATCGATTGCCTCCAATAAGTTCAACATGTGCAACCGTGTAGCTGGGGCGGTATGTAGTTCAATGTTCTTTTCGGTCAAATCCTCAGGGTATTTTTCCCGTTCGTAAATGACATCTTTGTGAATCTTCTTGCCTTTCCCTTGGGGGACAAAATCATATTTCCATACACTACAGCAGAGAGTTCCTTTTTCACCATAGAGTTTGAAAGCCCACGGATATTCCGGATCGGCGGGTGTGCCCCAAGAACGGTGTTGCCAGACACAATTCAGTTCGTCATATTCGAAAATGGCGGTTTGCGTATCTGCAGTGTTGGATTTCGCTTCCTTTTG
>JAFGTN010000388.1 GCA_016934075.1 Pirellulales bacterium | reverse complement strand
GTGGCACCCTTTTTTAACGGGCTGCTAAGTCACATCCTTAACTCGCCAGCCTGACCGACAGTCACATTCTTGAAAGTTTTCAACACCTTATCCACCGAACCGCTTTTCCCGGGAAGCAGAATTTCTACAGTGTATTTTTTGACGGCATCGAACACTCGCGGTGCAAACTTTTTACCGCACATCCGCGCGATTGTTACCAGGTGGCCTTCGGTGTCAGTAACCTTTACCACGGGTAATTCATCCCCGGTCCAATTATCCAGCACCACCGGCGGCAACTGCGGATTGGCGGCGCCACTGCAATCAGCCACGTCGACCTCAAGCGGCCATCCCGTGTACTGTTCTTTCCCATCGATACCTACCGGCCAGGCTTCGAGTGTGAATGTGCCTTTGGCCTTGTCGACGCGAACGATTCCAAAGCCGGCGGACTTTTTTCGGCCCATTTCCAGGCGCGACTTCCAGTCTCTTTTTATCGGCGGGTTGGCCAAGGTATACATATCGATAAGATTGCCGAAGCCATCCCTGTACTTACCCGTATTGGGCATATCACCATGCCGGCCGCCCTCGCAAGTCATTTCGTCGATTTCCTCCGGCCGCCACCAGCGCTGATACCCGGTTGCTCCAGCCGGTACGCAGAAAGAGAAACCGGCGTCATGATGCTTATTGATGCCATGCTGAATGATGGTGGGCAGGTGCTGATCACCGGCCAGCATCAGGGCGGTTGCGCGGCGAATAACGTCCAACGCCCGCTTGCGTCCGCTCTGCGGCCAACCATTGGAATCCATATCGGCCACGAGGAAATGGGTTGGCATACCGTGGTGCGTGGCGGCATTGCAGAAGATGGTTTGCGAAACCACGATCTTCATATCCGCGCCACGCCAATCTTCAGCCCAATCGGACAGGAACTTCAATTGCCGCTCGCCCAGTAATACGGCCTCGGGCACGTCAGCGTCGAGGGCCGCTTTCCGGTCGACAATCCAGTCGGGGCGATGGCTTTTATGCTTGAAAACGCTCATGGGCCCCGACTTGAACTTACGATCTTCGAGTATCGCAAAACTTATTCGACCATAGTTCAATCCGCAATAATAGACGCCTATGCCCTGTTCGACTGGAGTGGGATCGTACGGGTCGGGCAGATGTGCCGTTTGCGTTCGTTCCACGGCTTTAACGAAATCTACCGGTTGCACGTAACCGCCTTTGGAACCCACGCACTGAGAACCATCGTAGCCGCTCTTGCTAAACCATTCGTCCAGAGGGATTTTGCGACCGTCGGCGCCCCAGACGTTGCCTTGGTAGACGTCGTGATCGTCGGGCATCCAAACCGTGGGGCGGTCCTTGGTCAGTTCACGAAAACTCCATCCCACCAACGCCACCTTACGCAGATAGTTGGCTATCATTCGCGATATATCGCCGCTGCGCAGGATACCGTACCCGCCGACCTGCTCATATATCTGGTCGCCCATAAAGAACATGATGTCAGGGTTCTGCTTTTTCGTTTGAGCGGCGATGTCGACGTTAGGGAAAAGATAATCCATAAAGCAGCAATACCCGGCCACGGTGATTTCGGGTTTATCCTTGGGATCACGGCGAACGGTGCCCGAATATGTGTAATCTTTTTTCGTTTTGTCGGTGTAAGCCTGCGTCCAGCAAACGCGATATGGCACGTCGCGCGTATCGTCCCAATCGGCAACGCGGAATGTCGCCGTTTCAGCCAAATCATCGATATTGGCTGTTGCTATCGTTTTCCAAGAATCTTCGGTACCATTTCCCTTAACCTGCAGTCTTGCGGTCCTCTCGTCGTGCAAGCTCAACGGTGGCATCTGCGCGGTCATTTTCATCACACCCCGACTGAGCGTGTAAAGCGTCCATAGAATCGGGCCGAAACTTTGCTCGGGATTAGACGTAATCTTTTGGCCGTCGATCTTCCAATCTGAGAAAGCGAATAAACCTCCGGAAACACCTTTTTCGTCTTTCCTCGCTAATTGTTGCGAAGGATTGACAACAAGAGCAATGTTGCCGGCAACTCTTTCGGGCGCAATGTCTTTCTTTGTCAGCGAGCCGATGGGTGTTTCACTCGTCGATGAATATGCGGCTAACGTGATCGCGTATGTGGATTTGCTTTTTTCGGGCTGAATCTTGCATACCAACCGAACCGGCTTACCTTCTTGCAACGCGGCAGCCAACGGAGCGATAACCGGACCGGTTTGCCTTGCGATCCGCAACTCGCCAAGTGTCGTCACTCCCATCTGCATACCCCAGCCGAATAACAACCGGCTACGATAATCGTCGATTGGGTCTTTAACACGAATTCCAATTTCGAAACCGGCCACGGCTGACGGCCTGGCTTTTTTGTCATTCAGCACTTGCACGTTGTCCAAACCGCGGCCTATAATCTCCACACTGATTTCCGCCGAGCCCGTTTTTTCTCCGAGCTGGTGCGTCAGGCAGTGCACGGTCCGCTTGCCTTTGGCCAATGTCATGGAGACCAGCTTACCGGACTGGATCATCCAGTCTTCCCAGGGGTTGGCCCAGGTTTGCGGATCGGTCCAAATGCGGTCGGGGATATTCCGCCATTGAGAACGGAAGCCTTTGGAATCACTTGAATTGCTCGCGGCTACCGCTTCGCTCGACGTGATATTATTAGTAAGACCGGCGGCCGATGTGACGGCTGCTGTTTTAACAAACTCGCGGCGTGACAAATGACTCATGATAGATATCCCTCCAGGATGGTCTTGAGGATGGGCCTCTCTTACAGATAGTTATATCGTAGTCAGCTCGATTCCTTATATCAAGATGGGCGTGCCACACTCATAGTTCCTTCGTAGCCGGCAGTCTTGACCAGCGAGGCGATTATAATACAATCGAGTGCCATGCTTTTTGCCTTATTCCATTGCCCTTGACGGGTTATTCCATTTCAACCTGTAATTGGTATTAGATGCCCCCGGAAAAACCGAATATCGAACCTCATTGCATCGGCCCGGACGTGAATCCCGCAAATATCTCGCCCGATGCAAAAATCTCCGGTGCCAGCTACCTGACGGGCTCGCGAACCGTTGTGGCTGGCGGGGCCGTACTGCGCGACGCTCGGTTACACAACGTGGTGGTCGAAACTGAAGCCATTATAGTCGACTCGATTGTAGTAGCCGAAGGCGAGCCGAAATCTCATCGTTGCGATACGGCCGGGCGGACGGTCGTATCCGGTGCCGAACAACCCCGAGTGGCAAGGTGCTGCGACGTTATGGATTCCACGCTGATAAATATGTCGGTCGAAGAAAAAACAAAAATATGCAGCACCTGGGCTCACGATTGCCGCTTCGGCCGAAACAACATAATCTCAGAAGCCAAGCTGACACTGGTAAACACGGGCTCGCACGTCGAGGTTTGCGGGCCTACGGAAGTTTCGGAAGCATGGCTGGGCGACCACACAGCAATCAACCGCCGCGGATACTTCGAAGGCCTGTTTTCTAACAAGTTCCACCGGCTCGAATACGATCGAAACAAAAAGCTGTTGCGGATTATCGAAACTATTGAGCTGCCGCATGTCAGCCGTTACGGCACAAACACCATCAACTCGACCAACTCCGGCAAGCTGCTTCCGCAATCCGACGGGCAACTGCCTGGATTCGGAGCTTATGGAGGACTTTGGCACGATCCGCTACTGAGCCACGAACAGGTCGAACTGGCTCCCTGTTGCTGGATCGCTCCTTGGACAAAGGTCGTGGGCCAATCGGCGGCGTCCCATCATACGGATGAAGAACTGGTCAACGACAAACTTACCACCTTCGTAATGCCCTTCGCCATGGCGGGCGTGGGCGGCGATCTTACTCGCGGACTTGTCATGCCAGGTGAGCTGTCACTGGGACTGGGCTACAAGCAACGTCGCGGCTGCTGGGTGTTTACCTACGCGCCCGGTGCGGTGATCGACATGGTTGGCCGTCTGCACAAAGCCCTTCCGCCCGACAATAAAACTATCGCCGACACAATCGTGGTTAAAGCCATACAAACGGCCCAGGCAATGGTCGAGGCAATGGCCGACGAAAACGGTGTCGATTTGAACTCCCCCACCGAGGGTCAGAAAAAGGCCGGTCGAACACGTTGGATTCTGACTACACACGAGTTGATTCGAGCACACCTGGCCGCCGATCTATGGCAATTCGAGAACGGTCAACCATGTGAGTGGAATAAAGAAGGCGACCGCTGGACACACCCGCGATTCGAGCAGATACTGGCCATCGCGCCGGATGCATTGGACGAACAGGTAGACGAAGAACAGCTCTTCGAAGACGACAAACCAGTGTTACCCGCAGCCTCATGCAGCGGCTCGTTGTTTGGTATGGGCGGGCTGACGATAGTCGATTCTAGTGCAACAGTCTCTCCAGATGCCCAAATCGGTCCCGGCTGCCTCATTGGGGCAGATACCGTGGTCGAGGCCGGTGCCGTCGTCTGGAACTCCGAGCTAAACGGCTGCCGGGTGGAAAAAGACGCCCGCATCGAACGCTGCCGCTTGCGAAACACCCATATCGGCTCGGATACCGTGGTGCGGTCGTGCGATGCCGAGAATTCGCGAATCGATCAAAACTCGACAGCCGACGCCGCCCGCATGAAAAACGCAACTCTCGCCGCCCGGGCAACGGTCGCGCCATTTGCCGATCTAACAGAAGTCGAAACCACTCAAGGCGTGATCCTGGGCGGCCGTTTCACCAACACCCGTATCGACACCGTCTTGATGTCGATGCACATGGCCGGCAATTGCGAGCATCTACGGGCGTTGCCCACAACCATTCAATTAAACGGCCGGAACGTGAAGGTCCCGGCCGTGCCCATGCTGGGCGCGGGCGCCGAGATCCGCGGCACGGCCGACTCGCCCGTGTGCATGGAATGCTGCTTCATCGGCTCCAACGCCGTTTTGGAAGCGGGAACCTACGTGGGCTTCGGGTCATTTGTGATGGGCCGCATCGACACAGGCACGGGCCTGCCACCCTTCACGATCGCCGACGGCCACTTAAGCCGGCACAAGATCGGCGGCGTACCGGCCTCGATGCCCAGCACGATCATCACACACTTCATCAACTGGACGTTTCAGGCACTGGGACCAGAGCAAGGCCCGGCCGTAGCCCAGTTAGTCAAACAAGCCTTGGCGCGCGGCGCCGAGGCCGTCGAATGGGAACTGGCGCGCCGCGACGGACAAACTGAAGCCGATGGTAAACGTTTCGAACAATATCACAGTCTGGACCGATATAGCGAACAACAACTAAAAGTCGGCCTGGCCAATTACCACAAGGCACTGGAAAGCGGCGCATGGGAAATAGAATGCAAAGACGGTCAACTGTGGTTCGCATCGGGAAAAGGCAAATGGCTGGAACGCGACGGCAGTGCGTTTTGGGAAAAACATGGTTAATCCAATGGGTAGCCCCGATAGCTTGCCTATCGCACACGGCGCAGCCGCAAGAGGTTTATTATTGCGGGGTAATCTCCTCTTGTGCCTTCGGCACCCCGATAGACAAGCTATCGGGGCTACCCAAATAAGCATTAAATCTACATCAATATCAGAGGACGCAAATGATCATCGACGGCCATATCCATATTCGTCACGGTGAAAAAGATCCGGACTTACTTATGCGACGTCTGGCGGAAGCCGGCATGGACGGCGGAGTTGTGATTTCTCTGCCGCCACAGGCATACTCGAAAGGAAAAGAATCGGCGCCAGCGACCGAACGGCTCGACGACCTGATGACCTTCACCGCAAATCACGAACGGCTTTACCCGCTATTCTGGATCGATCCCACCGAAAACGATGCCACCGAACAGGTCGACGAGGCAGTGGCACAAGGCGTGGCCGGCTTCAAGGTGATTTGCCACAACTTCGATGCCGGCGATCCGCGTGCTATGAAAACCTTCCGAGCCATTGCCGAACAGGAGAAATCCATCCTGTTCCACTCGGGCATTCTCTGGGACGGCATGCCAAGTTCACCATTCAATCGCCCCAGCCAATTCGAGGCCCTGTTGGAGATCGATGGACTGAGGTTCTCATTGGCACATATCTCATGGCCCTGGTGCGACGAGTTGATCGCCGTATACGGCAAGTTTCTCAACGCCTACGACCGGCGGCCCGACCTGTCAGTGGAGATGTTCGTGGATATCACGCCAGGCACTCCGCCCATCTATCGCCGCGACGCACTGACGAAGCTCTTCACGGTGGGATACGACGTCCAGAACAACGTCATTTTCGGCACCGACTGCGACGCCAACGACTACAACGTGGCCTGGGGACGGGAATGGATTGCACGGGATGACGAAATCTACGAGCAAATTGGCCTCGGTCCGGAAGTACGCAAGAAGATCTACCACGATAATCTCATGCGGTTCTTGGGCATATCGAAAGAGACCGTCACCCGAAAGATCCTGCGGCCGGGACAGTAGAATCAATGCCCCATAAAAGGTGGGCCTAATAGACGCCCAATCCTTTCCCCGTCATAATATGTCATTATGAAAACCTTCGACCGCGAACACTTGATCAACGACCCCGTCCACGGTTATATACCGTTCACCTCCTCAGCCGGGGTTGCGGACGGTGAAGTTGCCGAACAGGCGATTATCGACCATCCTTGGGTGCAGCGGCTGCGGCAAATCCACCAGTTGCAGACCGCCTGGTGGGTATTTCCGGCCGCCGAGCACACTCGCTTCCAGCACGTACTGGGCGCTATGCACTTGGCAAGCAGGGCGGTCGGGGCGCTTTACGAAAGCTTGAACCAAGTTTGCGATGACGTGCCCAGCCGGGGATATATCGAGTCATTGATGCGTATGGCGGCGCTTTTACACGACGTGGGCCACGGCCCGTTTGGGCATTTTTTCGATAAACATTTTCTCGAAGAGTATGAACTAAACCACGAGATACTCGGCGGCGAGATCATTCGCCGCGACCTGGCCGATCTGCTTCGCGGCATACGCCGCAATCCCAACAGCAAACTGGAAGACGGCGAAGAGCTTTCGGTCGACGAGATCGTAATGCTGATCACCCGCCCCAAAACGGCCGACGCCGACGAAGCGCCCAAATGGCTGCGTTTTTTGCGAACGCTTTTCAGTGGGCTGTACACGGTCGATAACATGGATTTTGTGCTCCGCGACGCCTACATGTCGGGCTACAGCGCCCGCTCGTTCGATCTCGATCGGCTCATACACTACAGCAGTTTCACGCCTTCGGGTTTGACGATCCACGAGCGCGGGCTGGCGGCGTTGGTACGGTTTATCGCCGTGCGCAGCGAATTGTTCCAGGCGATATACTTCCATCGCACCGTAAGGGCAATCGACCTTTGCCTGCAGGAACTGTTCGCCAAAAGCAAAAAACTGCTCTTTCCCAACAACCCCCTGGACGATCTGCCGGCCTATCAACGCTTGACCGAATGGTCGATTCTGGTGCGCGTATCGAATTGGGAACAAAGCACGAACGAAAATCTGCAAGAGTTGGGCCGCCAGTGGCAAGGACTCTTGCGCCGCGAGGTGCCTTGGAAAATGGCCTGCCAGCGAACGATATTCTTTCGACCCTATGAGCCCGAACTAAGTAGCGTTTTCAGTAACGAACGGGCATTCGAGGCGGCCGTGCGTGACAATCTGCCCAAGGCTCTGCAAGACATCCCCTTGCGAGTCGACACGGCCCGGCACGTGCATCGTCCAGGCGCTCATACGCCCACCGCCGGGCAGAACTTCCTCTACGACCCGGCCACCGATGAAATCCGCAACCTCGACGACCGCGAACTGTTCCGCCAGATCCCGGTGAGTTGCCGCATCTGCCGTGTGTATGCCAGAAACGGGAAGTACGACCGCGAAATCGCGGAAGCAATGGATAAACTGCTGCAGAAGGGCGGGGCGGATGATGTTACGAATATGTGAATAATGAGGTATGAGGTGTAAATACCAACCCTAAAACCTGTTATAATAAAAGGCAAAGTTTGAAACCATGTCGAGTGACGCTAATACTTATCAGAATCCGCTGATTACCCGCTATTCTTCAAAGGAGATGAGCCAGATTTGGAGTCCGCAGAAGAAGTTCAGCACATGGAGGTGTCTGTGGGTGGCGCTGGCCGAGGCCGAGGCCGAATTGGGGCTGGCGATTACGCCCGAACAGATCGCGGAACTGGCGGCGCACGTCGACGATATCGATTTCAATACCGCCGGGCAATATGAGCGGAAACTGCGCCACGACGTGATGGCACACGTATACGCCTACGGCGACGCCTGCCCCCAGGCACGCGCTATCATCCACCTGGGCGCCACTAGTTGCTTCGTCACCGACAACACCGATCTGATACTGCTGCGTGACGCAATGCAATTGGTCCGCGATCGACTGGTGAGCGTGATCGATCGGCTGGGAAGTTTCGCCGTCGAGCAACGCGACCTGGCCTGTCTGGCATTTACGCACATGCAACCCGCTCAGCCCACGACGATGGGCAAACGGGCATGCCTTTGGGCCTACGACCTGGCCCTCGATCTGGCCGAGATCGAACACCGTCTGGCCGAATTGAAAGCCCGCGGGCCCAAGGGTACCACCGGCACGCAGGCCAGCTTTTTGGAACTATTCAACGGCGACCACGACAAAGTACGACAACTTGAAAAACTGGTTTGCAAAAAGATCGGCTTCGATCAGTCGTACGCCGTCACCGGACAGACCTACCCTCGCAAGATAGACTCGCAAGTGGTTTCCGTGCTATCGGATATCGCGCAGAGCGCGCACAAGATGGCCACCGATTTGCGGCTTCTTCAGCATCGCAAAGAGGTGGAAGAGCCTTTCGAAAAAAATCAGATCGGCTCGTCAGCCATGGCCTACAAACGCAATCCCATGCGTAGCGAGCGGATCTGTTCGCTGGCTCGGTACGTTATGTGTCTGGAATCCGGCCCGGCGGCCACGCTGGCCACGCAATGGCTGGAACGCACGCTCGACGACAGCGCCATCCGGAGGCTGGTTCTACCGCAGGCGTTTCTGGGCATAGACGCAGTACTGATGCTCTGCCAAAATGTGACCGACGGCCTGGTGGTCTATCCCAATGTAATCGCCGCCAACCTCAATTCCGAACTGCCTTTCATGGCCAGCGAAACGATCCTCATGGACGCCGCCTCGCAAGGCGGAGACCGTCAAGAACTACACGAACTGATCCGCCGACACAGCCAGGCCGCCGCCGCAGTGGTCAAACAGGAAGGCGGACGCAACGACCTGCTGGAACGACTGGCCGGTGACAAGGCCTTCGCCGGCGTAGACCTGCAAGCCGCGCTAGACCCGGCAAAATACGTAGGCCGCTCTCCGGAACAAGTCGACGAATTCATCGCCGAGATAGTAGCCCCCATCCGGAAAAAATACCCCGACGCCTGTGGTACTTCCGCCGAGGTGAAGGTGTAAGGTTTTCGACGTGATTAACATAATAGAACAGGATATTTTGTTTTAAGATTTCTAATTAAAATGGGCAGAAATAATGCAAAACCAGGAGTTGACCGAGCGGATTATCGGCTGTGCTTTTCGTGTCTACAACAAGATGAGCTTCGGCTACTTGGAATCGGTCTATGAAAATTGTCTATTGATCGAGTTGCAGAAGGCCGGCATATCAGCCGAGTCACAAAAGCAAATTACCGTTTATTACGATGACCTGCCCGTCGGTGAATTCGTTGCCGACATTGTTGTAGAAGATCAAATCATTGTCGAACTAAAATCCGACAAGAATCTCACAACTGTCCACGAAGTGCAACTGGTCAATTACCTCACGGCAACCCGTAAGGATGTCGGCTTGTTACTAAACTTCGGCCCCACAAAGGTCGAAGTCAAACGCAAAGTCAGAGACCTGAAACAGGCCTACGGCTAGACGGGATATAACAGACAAGACGTTTTTTTCGACAGGATAACAAGATCTAACTGGATATTGTTTTGTGTTTTTTGATTATTGATATCCAGTAATGTTATTATTATATAAGGTTATTGTGTCTTAGGCATACCGAGGAATGCTTTATATATTAAAAAAGACATTTCAACTGGTGATCTCGAATCTCCTGCTGATATAGTCCTCCGCTTAGAATAACAAAATTATCATCCTGTTCGATCTTGTTATCCTGTCAAAAAAATCGTCGAAAAGTCACATATCCGGTCCGATTATGCGAAGCACTTTTAACCTACTCCTGTCGACCTCATTTCTTTTCGGTTCGCTTTGTATTGTTTTGTCTATCCAGTCGACAGCGGCAGGTCAATCAGCTAAGGCATTGCGGGACGCTCGTAATCGCATGGTCGACGAGGAGATCGTGGCTGCCGGTGTAAAGGATCCGCGGGTTATTCAGTCGATACGTAATACGCCCCGACACGAATTCGTTCCCCGCAACAAGCGGAAGATGGCTTATTACGACATGGCCTTGGCGATCGGCAACAAGCAGACGATATCACCGCCGTTCATTGTGGCTTACATGACAGAAGCGATCAGCCCCAAACCGACCGACAAGGTCTTGGAGATCGGCACGGGCAGCGGCTACCAGGCGGCCGTGCTCAGCCCCCTGGTTCACGATGTTTACACAATCGAAATCGTCGAACCACTGGGGCGCAAGGCGGCCAAGGTTCTAAAATACCTGAAATACGATAACGTGCACACCAAGGTGGGTGACGGCTTCAAAGGTTGGCCGGAGCACGCGCCCTATGACAAGATAATCGTCACCTGTTCACCCGAAGGCGTGCCTCAAGCGTTGGTCGATCAACTCCGCGAGGGCGGTCAGATCCTCATACCCGTGGGAGAACGCTACAACCAAACGCTATATCTGCTGACGAAAAAGAACGGTAAAATGGTCTCCGAAAAGCTCCTGCCCGTGCTCTTTGTGCCCATGACGGGCGAGGCCGAAAAAAAGCGACGAGTTTTGCCCGACCCGGCTAATCCCAAACTCGACAACGGCGATTTCGAGGATACCGTCGGTGACGAAGAGCCGCGACCTACCGGATGGTATTATCAGAGACAGTTGTCGATCACCAGCGGCAACGACGTACCTTCGGGCAAAAACTACGTAACGTTTACTAACGAAGAGTCGGGCCGCGGTTGCCGGGCCTTGCAAGGTTTCCCCGTCGACGGCCGCGAAGTGAAACAACTGCAAATCACCATGCATGTTCGAGCGCGAGATGTTCGACCCGGGCAGAATATCCAGCAGTTGCCATACCTGGCCATCGTCTTCTACGACTCGAACCGCAATATGCTGGACCAGCGCAAGATCGGCCCCTGGCGAGGATCATTCCCCTGGCAACGTGAAGACATTACTATCGACGTGCCCGGAAAGGCACGCGAGGCCATCATGCGGATCGGGCTTTTCGGCGGCGTGGGGGAGATCTCGTTCGACAATATCGAGCTGAAGGGAATCACCAGATAGTGTTTTTCAACGGGCTATTGCGTCTTCCTGTGCTTCGGGAGCAAGGCGATTATCTCTCGGGCCACCTCTTCAACCGACTTCCCCGTTACATCGATCGTCCGCCAGCTATTTTCGAGACACAATCGCTCGCAATATTGCAGTTCCTGGGAGATGTGCTTGGGCGACGCGTACGGCTCCATGGGAATAGCGGTTTGTGTGGCTCGCGTTTGGCGCAATTCCCGCAACCGCCCGGGATTCATAACCAGGCAGAACACCCGCTCGGATGGGCATGCCAAGAGTGCGGATGGGGGCGAGACCTGGGGGATGAGCGGCACATTCGCGGCAAACCATCCCCGATAGGCCAAGTAAAGCGTTGTGGGCGTCTTCATGGCTCGCGATACTCCCACGAGGACAACCTCGGCCTTGTCCAACTCTTTCACCCGTTGTCCGTCGTCGTGGCGGAAAGCGAAATCGACGGCTTCGATCTCTCGGGAGCGGGCATCCGCCAGTTGAGAAGACCTGCCAGGCCTCTCTAAAGGGGCAAGATTCAAACGCAGGGAAAACCGATCCAAAACAGATCCCAAGACGTCCAAGGCATCCACGTCATGCAGCCGCGCTTCGGTAAGCATCACATGCCGCAATTCATCGGAGACGAACGTGTGCAGGATGATGGACTCGCTTTGTGCGGCCTGCTGCACAATGTCACGAACTTGCTCCGCCGTACGGATCTCACCTCTTCTAACCAGTTTGATTGGTGCGTCCTCAAACTGGGCCAATGCGGAGCGGGCCACTCGCTCCGCGGTTTCACCGGTGCCGCCGGAAATTACATAAACCGTCAGCATGACACTCTCCCATCAAGCCCCCGATAACCGTTTGGGACGTTCATTCACCCCAACTGAAACCGTCCATTATCGACCAGGCGACATCGGCCGTATCGTCCTCTTGCGGGTACTCCCAATCGGCGTGACAGAGATGGCGGTTGATCCGTCTGGCGATCCAGCGCTTTTCGCCCGGCAAGAGCCACACGGCGATGACGGGCTGCTCGCCCACGGCGCCGATGCGCACGCCGTGGACTAGATCGCCCCAAAGTCGATGTGAGGCTATCAGCGAAGCTTTCGAACGTAATCCCAAACGGTATTCCCTGGTTTTACGCGTACCGAAGAGCCGTTGCTCAACGACCAATCGCGTGGGTTCGACCATAACACTGGTGGAACCGAAACGGGCGAAAATCCACGCGCCCATCATGGACGCCACAAACATCCAGGCCAGGCCGAGAAATACAAGCACATGTAACGAATCTTCGCCACCGCCCCAAATACTATTCCAGGTAAAAAAACCGAGAATTCCCGAAATAATCACGATAGCGCTAGCCAGACTGCCAACCAGGCCGTTGGAACCTGACAAAATGTGTATCACCAACCGCTCGCCGTCACGCCATTCGTCGAGCCGATCGCTGGGGGGATCGTCTTCGACATCATCGTAGCGGTCGGCAACATCGTCATCTTCTTGCTCGCGATGGTGAGTCATTCCCGGCGCCACTACGTCGACGTCGATCCACTCGTTGCACGAAGGGCATTCTATTTGCTTCCAAGATCCCATGAAAAGACTGCTGAGCAACTCGGCTCCGCAGCAAGGGCAGTAGTGAGTAGACATTTTTTCACCTGGAAAATAGTGTCAGCGGCGACAACCGCGGGTATGCCCGCACTCCATTGAAGTATATTACCTCACTGTTAACTTTCGTCTGGACTCTGCATCAGTCGCGCGTACTTTTCTCCTTTTTCGGGATCGGCCATGTACCGTTCTATGAATTTTGCCATTTTCCCGGCCAGATATCCGTCCATGATACGGTGGTCGAAGGTCGAGCACAAAACACATACCGGGCGAACGACCACCTGACCGTCAACCGCTACCGGCCGGTCTTCAACCTTGCCCACCGAGAGCAATATGGGAACTCTGGTGATGGGGGACAATGGCGAATAGGCTTCCGTAATGCCCAAGGAACCCAGACACGTTACCATGGCTCCGCCGAAAGGATCTCTTGGAACTCCCAAGAATCCGAGATTCAGGTTGAGTGTGTACTGCAAGAATGAGATGGTCCACAACACGATGCGATAGAGCGAAAACGGTACATGGATCATGGAATGGCGGATCCGCGAGAACTCCTCATCGCGGCCACGCATAATGTTAGCGGCTCGCTCCCGCATCATCGCTGCAATTTGCGAAACGTCTTTCTTGTCGGCATCGCGGATGATAACACAGGAAATGTCGGCCTTGCGGCCGGGAATAGCCACTGTTGCGGAAATATTGACTTGACTACGCCGAAAAATTCGATGCATGCGGACGATTACATTCGAGTCGTGGTACCTTTTCATGGCCAGAGCCAAAGCTCTGATCACCAGATCGGTTGGCGTGATCCGCACACCCGACCGCTCCGACTCGGCCTCGATGTAAGCCAGCGCCTTGCTCATATCGACTTCCTTGCGACCATATACCTGCGGGTCGTACGGTGGCCGCCAACCCGAGATAGACATCTTGCGCCAAGGCGAAAGTCGTATAAAAGGCTCTAGTTCGATATTTGGCATGCAAGCTACTCCCGTGCGGACTTTCCGGTCTCAGCACAAAGGTAGCACATAAAAGGCGGGAAGTGCCCTAACTTTATAAAAATAATGATAATTTAATCCGTGCCCCAGCATGTTTTAGGGCGGGCAGGTCGGTTATTACCACTTTTATCCGTCATCCAGCGCCCCAAACGCTCCAACTGAGAAAGTGGACCTTCGTAGATATGCCCGTTGCTCGTATCCAGCGGCACATTGATAGTAATCGCCCCGCCTACGCTTTTTACCCGATCGACAAAGTCGAATAACTCATAGTCGTAGTAATGGCAGAACTGATTGGGCACGGCCGGGTTGAACGTCAAGTCGATGGGCAGCAGGCAATGCCACTGCACGTTATCGATGAACTGCCCGTCGGGCAGGTAGGTCCGCGCTTCCTGACCGCGTTTTCGCAATTTGCCGTCCTTGACGATGATATCTCCACCGGGCGGCAGGAAGTCGCGGCGGATTTTACTGTCTTCGAGGAGGTGAATCTCGCCGGCGTGATAATCTTCCAAAGGACACAGGGGATTTATCGGCCCACCACAGCAGAACTCCGCGCCACTGAATGCCAGAACCGCATCGGGATTGCCCGCCCGGGCGGCACCCATCCATCGATGCCATTCCTTATCCGGTGATTTAGCACAACCGTCGAACCACCATCCGTTTACCAGATCGCCATAACGCCTGGCGTAGCTTCGTATGAATTCCAGATAGTGGTCCCGTCCTTGGGGAGTTCCGTGTTTAAAAACATCTCTGTAGACCGGGTCGTGAGAACTATCCGATGCCAGGTAGAGAATCAGACGCTTGTTGCGTTTCCGCAGCCCATCGCCGATCTGGCGAACCAGATCGCGATTCGGAGTATGGCCCGGGGCCAGTTTGTCGAGATAGTCATTGGGAGCACAAAAGTATCCGGTCGTTTGTCCCAGCGTGATAATCAGCCAATCGGCCTTGGTACGGTCGAATTGTTTGAGGAAATATTCGACATCGAACTTGTCGACGATACGATTCAAGTCGGTCGTCTTCTCGGCCGGCGTTTTTCCTCGCGGCGCGATCAGATAATGCACCATGATCCCATGCCGGCCCCGAGCCATCCATGCAGCCCGGTTGGGCGTGCCGTCAGGCCGTTTGTCGGAAATCTTGAATGTATCGGCCGCTTCGGCTGCAAAAGCAAAACAACACGACAGCGGGAACATCAAAACTAACGCTAGAGAAAATGAGCGGAAGAGATTTTTCATATCAGTTTCCTGGGCGGGATTAAAGAGCAGGGGAGGGCGGTGAACAAAAACATAATGTATGGGAAGCACAATTTACATCCCCGATGATAGCAAAGCGGCTTCTTAATTGGAAGAAGAAGACGATGGAGAACTAATACAGCTTGCCTATCGGGTGCCATGGGCACAAGATATAACTGGCAAAGAGTTGCTTAATACTTAATTCCCGGCTGTCGCCGGGGCTTCCCACAATGTGACGCCCAGGTGGTAGCCGACGTGGTCGGGGGATTTATTGGAATACCACGCCGTCACGATCTTTCCGTCGGCCATCTGCACGCTGGCGGGATACCCGCAATCGCCTCCGTCATCCGTGCGAGCAAGCCTCAGAGGCTTGCTCCAAGTGCGCCCGTCGTCGCGGCTGAGCTTCGCGCAAACCCCGCGCCGGCCGTCGACGCGCACGCCGTAGCTGAGGAGCAGACGCCCGTCGTTGAGTCGGATGAGGTGGGCATTTATCTCGTTGCGTTCCGTAACGGGCATCGTCTTCCGCCAGCTAGCGCCGTTGTCGTCGCTGCGAAACAATTCCATCTTGTCTATTCGTGCCGCGGCGAGCCAACTTTTTCCGCCCAGTGGAAAGATATCGGTTTCATTGTGACGCGGACCAATAATGGACACCGGTTTCCAGGTCCAACCGTCATCGTCGCTGCGAAAATGCCACGATCGCCAACCTTTGGTTTTAGTGGACTGCGAAGGGTTTTTGAACTCGCCCTGATAGCAGGAGACATGCAGTGCGCCGTCCTCACCGGCCCAGATATCGCCGAAGGGAATGTACTCCGACCAGCCAGGTTCAGTCGCGGGAAAGGCGTCGCGTTTTTCCCAACTGCGTCCTCCGTCAGCCGAGCGAAGCACCCAACTTCGCAAAATGTCGTCGCGGAATGGAGCCTGCTTGGGACGCCCTGGCTGTTTCACATTGGTCCATCCCGAACACAGCACCACGAGGTCGCCGTTTCGGGCCAAGCCCGCGGCATGATTCATGCGAACGGTATCCGGTTCGTGCCGGGTAATGGTACTACGTTTTTCCCAGGCTCTTCCATCCCGGCTTGCCCAGCAATCGATATCACCTTCGCGTTGACCGTGACTTGGTTGGTTGTGGAAGATTGCGATGATCGTGCCGTCTCGCATCAAGGTGAGATTCGGCCAGGCGCAGACATTCTCGACCACGACAACGCGCCGGAGATTATCCGGCTCCGGTTCGGCGGCAATCAGCGCATCAGTGGAACTCAATAAAACGGCGACAAAGAACAATATCATCGATCGCTGCATTACAAAGCATATCCAAAGGGGAGATCACACTATTGCGAGTTGACTTTCGCCGTCATCTGCGGCTGCCGATTGATGACGCGGACTTCGAGAGTCAACTCGGCGTTACCCTTAGGCAGATCTACGGGCGCCTCAACCGACGGGAACAGTGCCGTACCTTCTTCCACGGTGTAATCCGGCGATTTGACGGGCACACCGTCAAATCCAAGCACTTGTACGATGTGTGGACCACCGATTGCGCCTTGATCCTTTTCCGACGCCGTGGAAAAACTCCCGTCGACGATCTTGCAGTTACCCTGCGGGCCACTATTCCCCTTTGACGCGTCGGGAGTGAAAAACACTTGTCCGGCCGGGATCGGTTGACCGTTGAAGGTAACAGTGCCGGAGACGTCGAAACGCTCGGGCCCTCCCGAGCCGCATCCCAGGCAGAATGCCATGCCGAGAGCTAGCAACCACGGCCACTGGTTTCCGGCAAGCCGCCGGCACATGGCCGCCGCAGGCAGAAAAGAATCAACTGTGGGCAAAATACGTTGATGACAATGGTCTTCCACGGTTTTCCTCTATTCTTCTACCTTTGTGATCTCCGAACCGTTACGGCTGGCCAGGGCTTTGAGTATATCCAGATCGGTTACATCGGGGAGGAAACGAACGGAACCGTCGCATAGTCCAAACTGAACTCCGCCGGGATGCCTGCTACTGAAAGAACGGGAATTACCCATAGAGGAGCAGCTTCCCTCTTTGCAGGCATTGAGGGCGAATTCGACGTTCTTGTATGCCGCGGTATCGCAGGGCCAATTAAGACTGTTGCTGGTACCCGCCACCCACGAAGTCTCGCCCATGAAACGTTCACCGACCGCCAGCGTGTTCGATGTGCCATCCGTGATGTCTCTGACTTTCACGGTGGAATCCGTGTAAAGCACGCCTTGCGAAGCATTTCCTCTGCGATCACTGCTACCGGAACATGCCGGGTTAAAGTTCGCGGACGAAGTCCATTCGTATGTCCCGCCACCCAATACGTTCGTGCCGACCGGTCCGGCCACGCCGGGGTAGTGCTGTGTAAAAGCATGCTCTGTCTGTTTGGTTACAGGGTTGTAGACCATCGCGCTGTTCCATACGCCACGATCAGCGTCCGCTTCGGCACTGGGGCAGAGGAACATCGAGATCCTGTATTTCAGCGCGATAAATTTTTGTTTGTCGTAACCTTTTGTAGCCCACTCGATCTCCTCAAAGATGTTATTCAGTTCGACATACTGTAGAATTCTTGTATGCCAACCCAACTGGTTGCCGGCTTCGTAACCGCCAGGTGGAAACACTTGATGCGCGCTGTGGTAGTTTTGTAAACCCAGGCACAACTGCTTCAGATTATTCGAACAGTGCATACGACGAGCTGCTTCCCGCGCCGCCTGGACCGCGGGCAAGAGCAGGGCAATCAGGATACCAATGATGGCAATCACCACCAGTAGCTCAACCAGTGTAAATGCTTTCCGCGTCTTCATCGATACGGCTCCTTTGTCATCTGATTTTTCGATAAGTAATTGGTTAGAATCCTCATGACATACAACTGGAATCCCAGCCAATGCAGGTTCATTTTACACTTAATTATCCAACGCGTCAAGCATCCTTTAGCACATGGTAAATTCGCAACCAAATGAGACGATTGCAAAATATGACAACTAAGGATTTGTAAAAGGCCTGACTACGCCAAATGTGTAGCCCATTTCATTTGTTTACCCCTCTAAAATCATATACAGATGTCTTGAAAGATTCCAGCAATTTATGGCTTGATCCAGAGGATAACCGACCTGCGACTCGGATCCATCGGAACAATATCACTGCGGCGCGACTTTTAGATAAGTCGTATAAAACAATGCCCGCCAGATTGCTGATCTCACGTTCCGGATAAATAATCCGATAAAGATTACCTGGCTTAAATTCATTCAGGCGCCGATATCGTTCGACTTCGGCCAGCATTACCTGTCGCTGCCGGGGCGTAAGCTTTGTCAAATCACCCGAGATCCCCCAGACGCCGATCATGACGCTGCGGCAGTAGAACTTCAACAGTTCCGCATCGTCCGGATTCGTCTGGTCTGGGCGATTGGTCCACCGTTGGATCTTCGCCAGGGGCAAAAAATATGCGGCCCCCAGGGCTTCTTTGATATTCGAACGGGCATGAACCATGCCCGTGGATTTACCGTCACGAATCCAATGGCTCTGCGAAATACCATCGGTCAGAGCGTTGATCATCTGTCCCCCGCTCATACAGTTTTCGATGTTCAACTTCGGGTACGTACGCCGCACGGCCAGTAGCGCCTCTTCGAGTGCGCGCGTTTTTTTCATCTTTCCGTGTCGCGATCCCTCGCCAAAAAGCTCCTGGTCGTATTTCCACCATTCGATCCTTGCTTGGCCAGCTCGACGTGACGGGTAAGGAGCAGACCGTCATAGCGCACAAAAGATGACGCTCGTTCAAAAAAGGCATCGCCGCAAACCTTCCACGACCCCAACGAATCTGGCGCAGTGATGGGCAAGTTTTTCGAAAGCCAGGCTTGCATGTCCGCCTTGTCGGCAACGCCGCGAAAAACCGGATGCTGCCGTGGCAGCCATGCCGCGTTTTGGATAAGCGAAGCAGGCTCCCGCGCGGATTCAAGCTTTAATGACAACCGATCGTTGGCCAACTCCGTGCCCATCGCGACAACTTGCAAGCCGGCCAAAATGATCAGCGATATCAGCGGTCTGTGTGCAGTTTTCATTACTCTATCCCCTCGCGTAAAATCACCACATATAATTGCTTCGTTCGGCTTTCTTACACAACAGCCCCGACAGCCGCTCAAATTAGCAGTTCGGTCAGCCCGACGCAAGCATCTTTCCTGCCTAAGTCACGCCGATATTGGAATTCCCCTATATTGCAATTACGTTAAACAGAATATAGAATGAAACTCCACATTCCAAACGTGCTCAAATAATTTCATTACCAACCTACCACCCCCCCACACGAATATCTCCGGAGAATAAAATCATGCCAAAGCCTCTTCACACCGTAGTCGCGTTGATGCTTATTGCCGCATTATCGTCGGTCGCCTTGGCCGAAAAACTCCCCTATGCGAAAAGTAATATAGTGCCGCCCACGCCCGAATGGATGGCCAAAGTCGAGAAGGCCGCCCCGGCCAAGCCGACCGTGGCGGCGCCGAAGCGGAAAATCCTGGTTTTCTCGCTCTTAACCGGATATGACCACAAGGTGACTCCCCACGTCGATCGGGTGTTCGAGATCCTGGGCAAGAAGTCGGGCTTGTTCGACGTCACCGTAACGCGCAATATCGAGAAGCTCATGCCCGAGAGCCTGGCCGGCTACGATGTGCTGGTGCTCAACAACAACTGCTCGAAGGGCGATCGGCGGAACCTGTTTCTCGACGAGCTGGAGCGCAATCCCAAGTACAAAGGCCTGAGCGACAAACAGCGGCAAGCCCGCAGCGACGAGTTGGAAAAATCCTTGCTGGATTTCGTGTCCGGCGGCAAGGGACTGGTCGTCGTACACGGCGCGCCTACGATGCTGAACAACTCACCCGGTTTTACCGAGATGGTGGGCGCGGCCTTCGATTATCATCCGCCCAACCAGTATGTCACCGTCCGCACGGTTGACGACAAACACCCGCTCGTGGCCGCATTCGTCGGCAAAGGACCGTTCATCCATCGCGACGAGCCGTATTGCTTCAAAGGCACGTACGACAAACTCAATTTCCGCCCGTTGCTATTGATGGACATCAAAGACATGAAAGATCCCAAAGGGCAGGTCGGCAAAATCGTCCGCTACGTGGCCTGGATCAAGCCCTACGGCAAGGGACGCGTATTCTACTGCTCGCCCAGCCATTTCCCCGAGAGCTACGAAAGTCCCACGTTGCTGCGGTTCATCCTGGACGGTACGCAATATGCCGCGGGGGATTTTAAGTGCGATGATTCGACACCATGAGGCGAGCGTTTTCAACAAACATGTGAATGGGGCTTGGGATGTCAAGCAAAAACGATAAAAAACTCGTAACCATCGTTTCCTACTGGAATGCGGCTGAAGCGTGGATAGCAAAAAACCGGTTGGCGGACAAGCGGATAGAGGCATTTATCGTCGACGAGAATCTTGTCGGCATGAATTGGTTTTATGCCAACGCGGTGAGAGGTATCAAAGTTCAGGTGAAGCCAGATGATGCCAACAGGGCAATAGCCGTGCTCTCGAAAATCCAATCACAGTCACTTCCTTGTTCGCCGCCAAATGTGGACACATCATACGGCGTTATCAAGTGTCCCAAATGTGGTTCCAAGGATTTTGTGCGCGGAACCTATTGGCGACGCGCCATATATGCTTCCATACTTTTTCTAGGTTTCCCGATTCCAATCCGTAAACGTTTCAGAATATGCTTAGATTGCGGATTTCGCGAAAAAACGCACCCTCTTCAATTCAGCATTAAAAACCTGCTGGTTCTCACGTTCCTAGTTGCCCTGGCGCTTGGCTTCATGCGTATGGCCGGACAGACATGGATGTCAAATGCATCAACACCAACGTCCCAAACAAATCGTCAGTAGACACTACTCGCGAATGACGGTGGACAAGCACATTATTCAGTATACTCCATGAAATTCCGAGCATCTGCCTGTTTCTCCATACTGATGACCGTATTACTTGGCAGACAAGTGGTTCTGGGCGTAGAACATAACAGTGCGAATCACTCGTCCCTGCTATTGCGGTACGATCATCCTTGCGACATAAAAACCTATCGCTTACACGCAATGCCCTTGGGTAACGGCTGCCTGGGGGCTATGTTCAGCGGCGGGCCAGCCCAGGATGTGATACTCTTAAACCACGATCGCCTGCGTCCCAATACCTATCGCGAGAAGGGCAGGGGGGCAAAACCCGATGCGCTGAAAACCATCCGCCGGCTTTACCTGGCCGGCAAACACGGCGAAGCTCAAAAGGCATATGACAAGTTGACGGCCGACGTCGGCAGCGTGCGTGAGCTGAACACCTACCACAGCGTCGGCGACCTGTTGCTCAACTTCCAACCGTTGGGTAAGGTTCATGACTACCAACGAACCCTGAATATGCAAAGCGGCGTGGGTCGTGTTACTTATCGAGCGGGTGATATCGATTTCAACCGCACATACTTCGTTTCGGTACCCGACGATATGCTGGTCGTCAATCTCAAAGCCAGTCGGCCCGGCAGTATCAATACAACCATCGGCCTTGGACGTCCACCGGTCAAAGACTGCATATTGTATGCATCAGCTCAAGACTCATTGATAAAACTCGCCGGTCAATACGACGAAGGAACCACATTCGAGGTTGAACTGCGGGTGGTCAACCGCGGCGGGACAGTTAAAACCGTCTCGTCGAGTTACCACGGTATGGGCAAGGACATCAAAAACGGTAATAGCAAGTTCGCCATACCGTTAACATCGCTGGCAATCCACAGAGCCGATGAAATCACCTTGCTATGCTCGGTCCGCGTTGAGAATCCGCTCGTGCCAGACAACAGAACATCGTGCGTGTCGTTCCCCAGAACAGATAAGGATTTCCACACTCTGCTCGCGCGACACACAGCCGAACACAAAAAAGCTTTCGGCCGCACATGCTTGAAGTTGGGCGGGAAACAAGCTCCAAGTAACAATCCACCCTCAACCGAAAGCCTGGTGTTGGCAGCCAGACGCGGAAAAATCTCCCCGAGATTAGTCGAGGCGGTTTTTCAGTTCGGACGATACCAACTGCTGGCTTCCAGCCGGCCAGGCTGCAGACCGGCCAACCTGCAGGGACTCTGGAGTCACGGTTTCGAGCCCGGCTGGCAGTGCCGTTATCAACTCGACATGAACGTACAGATGTGTTATTGGCCGGCCAATCCCACAGGTCTGCACTCATGCAATCTGCCCTTGTTCGATCTACTCGATTCGTTGCTTCCGGCCGCCGAACGGCACGCCCGGGATAAGTACGGTTGCCGTGGAATCCTTTTGCCGGTGGGCATCGACGAGACAAACGTTCGCTACCCCAGTTGCTCGGAAACACAGGGCATCGCCGGCTGGATGGCCCAGCACTATTGGGATCACTATCGATTTACAGGCAACCGTAAGTTTCTGGCAGAGCGAGCCTATCCTTATATGAAGCTGGTGGGTGATTTTTTCGAAGATTTGCTCTTCAAAGGTAAAGATGGCCGCTATGTAATTCTTCCTTCGGCTTCTCCCGAAAACACACCATGGGGACGTACGGGGCGCATAACAATGAACTCCACCATGGACGTGGCGATCGCTCGGGAACTGTTCACCAACCTCATTTCCACGTCAAGAATCCTAGGTATCGATAGCAAACGCCGCGACAAGTGGCAAGAGATTCTCGACCACTTGCCCGACTGGCCCATCGGCCCCGACGGCACCTTGCTGGAATGGGCCGATCCGACTGCACAGGAAAACCAAGACCATCGACACGTTTCGCACACCTATGGCCTGTTCCCTGGTGAAAGCATTACGCCCGAGCATGAACCGGAACTGGTCGAATCCTTAATCAAAGCCGTAAAAAAACGCGAAGCGGCCTTCGAGGGCGAGGCCGTGGGATGGACCTATCCATGGCTGGCCGCGTTATACGCCAGAGCCGGAATGGGTGACGAGGCATATCGTAATCTGGTGCTTTTCTGCCAGGGTTTCCTGACCAGCGACAATCTTCTTTCCACGCTCAGCGACCTTAGTGGCCAGGGCATTGGGCGCACACGCCACGGCCGCATGATCCAGATCGAAGCCGGCCTGGGCGCCACGACCGCAATCTGCGAGATGCTCCTGCAAAGCCAGCGCGACTTGATCCGCATTCTTCCAGCTTTGCCAAGAGAATGGGATACGGGCGAAGTACAAGGACTGTGCGCTCGCGGAGGTTTCGACATAGACATCCGCTGGGACCGCCACCGAGCAACAGCGGTCAATATCAAAAGCCGCCGAGGTGGACTCTGCCGAGTTAAATTCAACCGCCCGCTGGCATCTCCACCGAAGATATTCGACGGCAAAAAGCTGATAGAACACAAGAATCTGCCACTGGGAATTATTCAGTTCGAGACAGGAGCAGAACACTCTTACCAGTTGCTTAGTCAATAGGTACAGACAAAAGGCATTCACCATCTGGGCAACTTGACACGGCGGTTAGCGCGGTGCTACGATGGCCAACGTTGTAATCTCGAATTCATTCCATCTCATGAAGGAGATATCAAAGTGAGATTTTTCGTTTTGGTCATATTATCGGCATTCTTCTTGGCCGCAATGTCATCGCTCTCTTCCGACCCTTCCTTGGCGGGTGAAGAGGCACGCGAGGAAAAATTGTTTATCTCGCCCAACTCTTTCCAGGGAAACGACACGGAGCGAATAAATCAAGCCATTCAAGTAGCCGCGAGCAAGGGGCTGCGGGTCGTCATTCCACGGCTTAACAGGACAAAGGGATCGGCAAGCAACACGTGGCTGCTCGACTCGGCGATACTTGTGCGCGACAACACGGTCCTGGAGTTGAACAACTGCCACATCAAGCTTTCGGATCGCTGCCGCGACAACATGATTCGCAGCGCAAACTGCGGGCTTGGAATCACCGACATCCGGCCGATGAAACACGTCTACATCTACGGCGTGGGAAACGTTCTGCTCGAAGGCTCCGACCATCCCCGAGCAACTGGCGACAGCAACAAAATTCTCGGCAAACGCACATATGGAACGGATGCGGGTGTCGATGGCGAAAGCCAAAGCGGAGATTGGCGAAATATCGGTATCCTCCTGGCTTACGTGGAACACTTCAGCATCGACAACCTCCACATAAAAGACTCACACTGCTGGGCGATATCCCTCGAACGCTGCGCCTTCGGGCGAGTTCGAGATATTCATTTCGACATGAACGAGTTCAAGATGATCGACGGCGTCCGTCAAACCATTCTCAACCAAGACGGGCTGGATCTGCGGCAGGGATGCCACGACATTAGTATCGAAAGAATCTCGGGGCACACAGGCGACGACCTGATAGCGTTGACCAACATCAACTCGTCCAAACGCGTCGCGGGCAGCACAACTTCAACGATGGTCAGCGGCGCGAAGAACCTGAAAGGCGAAAGCGACGACATCCGTAACATCTTTATCCGGCAAATTTCCGGTTATTCTTGCGGTGGACACCACGTAGTACGTTTCTTGAACGCGGGCGGTATGCGATTATACAACATAGTGCTGGACGGGCTCATCGACGCTTCGCCGCCCGGCCATCGCTGCAAAGCGACTCTGAAAATCGGCGACGCCAATCCCAACTGGGGCGGAGTTACACCGCTGGGCGACACCAATCGCCTCTTTATCAACAACGTGTCGAGCACATCCAGGCATACTATACTAATCGCCGGCTCCCTGACGGATTCCTGCATTTCCAACGTCATTAGACACGCGGACGACGGCGACATTATCACTTATGAATCGGGGCATGAAAACGTCAAGAACGTTCAACTGTCTAATATGATAAAGACTGGTGTGTCCACTGGAAATAAAGCTAAACCGAAATAATAGTGCGGCAGACTTCTACCCCTCGAACCGAAACGGCTCGTTGGTGATCTCGTAGCCCGGGCGGATGGCTATGTTCAAGAGCAGGCCCAGCATCAAACAGTGGGCCAACAAACCCGAGCCACCGTAGCTAACCAGCGGCAACGAGAGGCCGGTAATCGGAAGCAGTCCCACCGACATGGCAGTATTGATTAAGACCTGCACCGAAATCAATGCCACCACGCCGGTCGCCGCCAATCGACCGAACGGTTCACGCGTAGTGGCCGCGACAGCAAAACCTCGCCAGGCCAACAGACCGAAAAGCGTTAAAATGAACGTCTGCCCCAAAAGCCCGAACCGCTCGCCTACAACACAGAAAATAAAATCGCTTTGCGCTTCGGGCAGGCGATAGGCCGCCGGGTCGTCGACCGTTTGGCCACCGATCAGACTCCCGCATAGACCTCCCTGGGCCGTCATCCGTTTAGCGCGGTGCAAGTGATAGCCGTCGGCCGTGGGCTTGGCGGTAGCAGGCGTCTG
>JAFGTN010000387.1 GCA_016934075.1 Pirellulales bacterium | reverse complement strand
GACCCGAAACGCCTATCGCCGTGTTCTACCCGCTCGAATCGGAAATGCTTTCGCCGGCCGCGTTCTCCATGCGGCCGTTTATTCCGAGATGTGCCGAGTTTCGCAAGGTGGCCGATTACGATATTTGCGACAGCTTCATGATCGCCGATGGATACTTGCAATCCAAAAAAGACCTGATACTGATGATTGGCATGAAAATACCCGAGGAAACACTGCAACATATCGTCGACTTCGCCAAACAGCGGGGACGAGTATGGGTGCGCAACGATGCACAAATATCGGTATTGCACGGCGATACCACTCTGGATGAGTTGGCCCGTCGCCAAGGATGCAAATTATCAAGCGACAGCCAACCAGTCTCCAAGGGAATCTACCATTTTGAAAAGTGGCCGCGGTTAGAACCGTTTGCATCTCTCCCCGCCAACGGCAATGAGGAACGCTACCAAACCGTCCACCAAAATCACATCAGCTGTTACATCCCTAAACGCCTGGATTTCGAAATTCGCAAGAGAGCAAAGTAACATCCAGCGTAAAAGATCATTCATGTTTGAATGCGTTCGTTCCCAAAAAGAATACTGGGCAGAATTGGGTCGCAACGAGAGCGTCTCGGCGATGACATTTCTGTAAGCCGCACAACAATATTGTCGCATCGGACAAGTATGTCTGCCTTCCTTTGCATCTCCTCTCGTAGCAAATCTACGCAGTTAATGCGAATGAACTCCATAACGGTATCAACTCAGGCTATCAATGCATTTGACTTCAAGGATCGATCTCAAAAAATGCTTCAATTGGAGGCTTGAGATGCTGGTAACATAGGCACAGGACAAAAATGTCTACTTTTTCGAGACACAGTCTACCAAGGCACTCACAACCTAATCTCTTTTCAGTTAACGGCTTACGTCACGATCCCCATGGCCCTTGAAATCCGGTTGGCACGCAAATTGCAATGTAACAAGCAGGTGGATTGTGCTGAGACAATTCATCGCACCTGTGTGCTTGTATCTGCAACTCCAACTCGGCGGTTGATCTAGTCCAGGTGTAATGATTTTCCTGCCACCGATCTACGAAAAAAGAAACAAAAACGGAATGTATTATTACGGCGTGAGCCGCAATATAGTGATGCCGCAAACGCTGAATTCTTCACCCCACGCACATCGCCATCAAAAGGAAATCGAGGTACTGGCCTCGATCAGCAAGATTCTTGCCGAACAATCCGGCCAAGAGAAGATGCTCAGCGAAGTGTTGAGCGGGTTGGAACGTACGCTGGGATTCTCTAATTGCATAAGCATGCTGCTATCGGTGGACGGCAGCAAACTGATAGTCGAGGCTACCCGCAAAGGGCAGGCTACGAAACATCCGGACCTCTCGTATCTCAAAGGCGAGGGGATTACCGGAACTGTCGTACAAACAGGACGGCCGGCCATTGTACCTCGCATTTCGCGGGAACCTCGATTCCGCAACATGGTCTATCAACGTCCACTCGGCGATGGAAATGACGTGGGATTCGTTTGCGTGCCTGTTGTCGTTGGCAACGAAGTGGTGGGCACGCTCTCGGCCGATGTCCCGCAAGAGACCGTGGGCGAATTGGATGAACATGCCCGACTGCTGGACATCGTCGCCGGCCTGATCGCTTTCGATATGAAATCGCGGCGAATGGCTCAACTCGACCGTCGCAATCTCGAGGCCGAAAACCTGCGTCTGCGCAGCGAACTCAAGGAACGAATTCGGCCCGAAAACATTATCGGCAATTCCACGGCCATGCGCAATGTCTACCAGCGTATATGCCAGGTTGCTCCCTCGGACACTACCGTACTTATCCGCGGAGAGTCGGGCACCGGCAAAGAACTGGTGGCGGCGGCCACCCATTTTGGAAGCCGTCGTAGCAAGGGTCCATTTGTGCGGGTTAACTGCGCGGCGCTGAACGAATCGCTGCTCGAGAGTGAGCTTTTCGGACATGAGAAGGGTGCTTTCACCGGCGCCCTGGCAATGCGTGTGGGGCGCATCGAAGAGGCTGAGGGTGGAACACTTTTCCTCGACGAAATCGGCGACTTCTCGCCATCCATCCAGGTGAAATTGTTGCGAGTTCTTCAAGAACGCGAATATCAGCGCGTAGGCAGCAACAAAACCGTCAAAGCCGATGTTCGCATCATCGCGGCAACTAACAAGGATCTGGAAGCGAGCGTAAAAAACGGAGAATTCCGCCAGGATTTCTACTACCGCATCCACGTCTTCCCGATCTCGCTACCTCCTCTGAGAGAACGCAAAAATGACATCCTGCTGTTGGCGGATCACTTTGTGCAAAAATATGCCAAACGCATGCATAAGGATATTCGCCGTATCAGTACCCAAGCCATCAATATGATGTTCGCTTATCACTGGCCCGGTAATGTCCGTGAGTTGGAAAACTGCATCGAACACGCAACCTTGCTAAGCACCAACGGTGTTCTGCACGGCCACAACCTGCCACCTACCTTGCAAATGCCCGGCACCGATCGCGAATCACAAGTGGGATCGCTTCCCGAGCGCGTGCACATGCTCGAAAAGGACATGATGATCGATGCCTTAAAATCCACGCGCGGTAATGTGGCGGCCGCGGCTCGGCGACTTGGCATCAGCGCGAGAATGGCACGCTACAAGATCCGCAATCTGAATATCGAGGTAAAGCGATTCTCTAACGCCAACGTCTGTCATGACTAACCGACCGGCAAATCAGAGTTTTATCACTATTTGATTTCCACAGGTTCAACGCGCCAGATCTTCTGGCAATATTGCTTCATCGAGCGGTCGGACGAGAAGAAGCCGCATCGGGCCGTGTTCATGATGGACATTTTCGTCCATCGATCCTGATCGGTATAGGCCGCAGCCGCCCGCTCGCTACAGTCGACATATGACTGGAAATCGGCCAGCAAGAGGTATTCGTCATGATTGAGCAGTGAATCGACAACGGGCCGAAATAGTACTTTGTCACCGCTGCAAAAATACCCCGAGGCAATCGCGCCGATAACGTTTTTCAACTCGGCGTTGGCCTCATAATAGCTTCTCGGATCATATCCGCTCTGCTTCAACGCGAAGACTTCCTCGGTGGTCAGGCCGAAGAGGAAGAAGTTCTCGGCGCCGACTCGCTCACGGATTTCGACGTTGGCTCCGTCCAGCGTGCCCACCGTGAGGGCACCATTGAGTGCGAACTTCATGTTTCCGGTACCGGAAGCCTCCTTGCCCGCCATGGATATCTGCTCCGACATATTCGCCGCCGGATAAATCTTTTCGGCCAGAGAGACGTTGAAATTCGCGGGAAAAACAACCTTTAACAATCCCCGAAGATCGGTATCATTGTTTACTACATCTGCTACGCTGTGAATCAGCTTGATGATCCGCTTTGCCATGAAATATCCCGGCGCGGCCTTGGCTCCGAACAGGAATGTACGCGGCACGAGGGCTTTTGAAGGATCGATCTTGATACGCTGATAGAGCCAGATGACATGCATGATCTTCAACAACTGCCGTTTGTACTCATGCAAACGTTTGACCAGAATGTCGAAGACGGATTCCACATCCAGTGAAACGCCAGTTTTTTCCAGCATCAGATCGGTCAAATCCTGCTTATTATGCTGCTTGACGTTTCGCCACTGCTCACAGAAAGAACGGTCCTCGACATGCTCTTCCAGATTTTCCAGCCGGTCGAGATCGGTAAGCCAACCGTCGCCGATGGCGGAAGTAATCAACTCGGACAGGCGGGGATTGGCCAACCGCATAAAGCGTCGCGGAGTAACGCCGTTTGTTTTGTTTTGGAACTTGCAATGATATATCTCGGCAAAGTCGTTGAGCGTGCGTTCGCGCAAAAGACGCGATTGCAGTTCAGCCACGCCGTTTACGGCAAAACTACCCACGGTGGCCAGATTCGCCATGCGGACTTGGGGATTGTTGCCGCAACTGACGATCGACATGCGGTTTACGCGATCTTCGTCTCCGGGATACTGCTTTCGAAGTTCGATCAAAAAGCGTCGGTTGATCTCGGTCACAATCTCCATGTGCCTGGGGAGCAAACTGCCGAAAAGATCCACCGGCCAGGTTTCCAAGGCCTCCGGCAACAATGTGTGACATGTATAGGCGAATGTTTCGCAAGTAATTTTCCAGGCTCGATCCCAATCGAGATGGTAGTTGTCCACCAGAATGCGCATAAGCTCGGGAATCGCCACCACGGGGTGAGTGTCGTTGAGCTGTATGGCGACCTTGTTGGGGAACTGATCCCAGTCGTAATTACGTAGACGGAATCGACTAATGATGTCGTGCAGAGAACAAGCCACGAAAAAGTATTGCTGCTGCAACCGTAACTGCTTTCCCTGCTGTGTCGAGTCGTTGGGGTACAGAACCTTGCTGAGATTCTCACTGTAGACTTTCTGCTCGACGGCACGGGCATAATCGCCCACATCGAACAGCTCGAAATCGAATTCTTCCGTAGCGCGAGCTCGCCAGAGACGCAAGATATTGACCTTCTCCGTTGCATAACCGGGCACAAGGGTCGTGCAAGGCTCGCCAAGGACCTTTTGCTTTGGAAGCCAGCGAACTCGCATTTCCCCTTCATCATCAGCATAGAATTCCGTAGAGCCCCAGAAACCGACTTCCACCATCTCATCCGACTGCGGAAACTCCCAGGGATTGCCGTAGGTGGCCCAGTTGTCGGGCTTTTCGACCTGCCAGCCGTTTTCGAACGCCTGCTTGAAAATCCCGAACTCATATCGAATACCGTAACCGACGGCGGGAATGTTCAAGGTTGCCAGCGAATCGATGAAACACGCCGCCAACCTGCCCAAACCGCCGTTCCCCAATCCAGGCTCAACATCGATATCACATATTTCATCGATATCTATGCCATACTTCACAAGCGCCGCCTGTGCCAATTCTGTTGTTTCCGTATAAAGAAGATTTTGCGGCAACTGCTTGCCCAACAAATACTCGGCCGAAAGGTAATAAACGAATTTCGGATTTGCCTTGTAATGCGAATCGGTGGTTCTGCGCCAGCGCTCGATAAGATGGTCGCGAACCGTATAGCATAGGGCCGTATAAACATCATGCTTGCTTGCCGACTGGATGGCCTGCCCGTGGCTATGATAAAGGTTACCTATGAGCATTTCCTGAAAATCTTCAATTGTCCGGCCCAGACGACCGTTATTGGATTTCTTGATATTCATGATTCTCTCCCAACTTGCTTTGATGCGTCTTGTTCCAATCGTAGCCATCTTTTGACGTTAATATCCTTTATCTCCAGTGGGTATTAGTCAAGAATGGAACTCTATAATTTTGTTCCTAGTGAATAATTAACGAAAAAATCCACCCCCATCCTTTTCCAGCAAGAATCTCTGGCCGTTTGAATCACACCGCCTGGCTAGCCGGGCAGCTTGGGGGAACTGGCTATCCTTGAGCTTCAAGGAAGACTGTCGAGTTCACGTAAGTCTCATGTTAACAAAGAGATACAACGAGAACGGTTGAAGTCGTCGAGCGGTCTAACTATGATAAAAGGTATGCCCCATGCTCCGGAGAACTCTCTCCGGAAACCTCCCCGCCAATGTGGCGTGCAAGGGTTGCAATCGGGTACTTTTCTACCTTCGATGAAGAGGCTGCCGGCGTGCAAATACTATTGACCAACGACGACGGAATATTTGCCCCCGGGTTGGCGGCCATGGAGCGCCGACTGCGAGAGTTGGGTGATGTATGCGTCGTTGCGCCGGCCACGGAACAAAGCGGCGTCAGCCATTCGATCACATTCCTGACCCCATTGATTGTCAAGGATGTATATCAAGGCGACAAGCGTTGGGGGTGGGCCGTGGAAGGCAGCCCGGCCGACTGTGTGAAAATCGCCGTTAGTGAACTTTGCCCACGCGTGCCCGACCTTGTTGTAAGTGGTATTAACGGCGGACTCAATGCGGGAATCAACGTGCTCTATTCGGGCACGGTGGCGGCGGCCATCGAGGGCGCTTTTTTCGGGATCACGAGCGTGGCCGTGTCGTTGGAGTTCGACGAACATGCACAATACGACCGAGCGGCCCGACTGGCGGGCCATGTAATCGAGCGGATAATCGAACATCCCGACTCGAAAGGGCAATTGTACAACCTTAATATTCCAACAGAAGCTGTTGAAGAACCGTTTACCGAGGAAAAGCTTTCAAGCGACCAGTCGCTGGTGCAGACGGTTCCCATGGACGTTACGCTCTACGGCGACGAGTATGAGCGTAGAACTGATCCTTGGGGACGTGATTATTATTGGGCAACAGGACGCCCGCCGGCCGTGGTCGGCACTGAAACGGACCTTTCGGCGCTGGCACGGGGGCATGTTACGCTCACGCCCTTGTGCTACGACATGACCAACCGTGCATCTCTGGAGAAAATGAAAGACTGGAACCTGCATCCCGATCCGGCCACTTTAATCGAGTCGGAAAGTTCCAGAGTTAACACCTGCGACCAAAGCGGCGAAGGCAATCACGTACCGGTGGTACGTTCGATGCGACGCATGCAGGGTACTTCGCCGGAGAGTGAGTAAGGAATTTTCAGTTATCAGTTTTCAGTCGACAGAGGACAGAACAATAAGATTTAGCGGCATCTGCCGTTACAAGGAGGGAATAATATGAAAATTACAGTATTGGGAAGTTGTATGTTTCTGGCACTGACGTTATGCGGTTGCGAGGAAGCTCCGCCACCGGCACCGCAACAAGTCGCTCCACAGCAGCCAACGCAACCGATGCAGCAAACTCAGCCGACACAAGCAACCCAGCAAGTCCAGCCGACGCAGCAAGTTCAACCAACTCAGCCCGCACAACAAATGGCAGCGCCCGGTACACCGATCATTCAAGGCGGCGCCGATCAGGCCGCGGAAGGAATGGAACGGAAAAAGGCACAGCGGGGCATGGGTAAAAAGGGGCAAGGTTATGGCGGCGGAATTATCACACAACCGATTTCGACTTACTTCCAAACGCGAGATCGGATCAAATTTTCGATCCAAATTCCGCACCAGATGAAAATGTTCAAGGCCATGAACAACCGCTACCCCAAAGATCTCGATGAATACATGGAAAAAATCATCAAGCCACTGAACACGACATTGCCCGAACTTCCAACGGGACACAAATATGTTTACGATCCCGACACGGGCGAGTTGCTTGTCGAGCGGCCCAAGTAATAGAGGATAGAGCACAGAGGACAGAGGATAGAGGATAGAAGACAGGATTCCGTGGGGTGCGTCTAGACGCACCATGAATTACACAAAAGGGAGATAATAACGCAGGAGGTGTGACGGCAGCAGGAAGGGAAAGAATTTAACGCGACTTAGACAAGTGACAGCACAGGTATACTACTCATGAAACGACATCAAGCTTCACAAATCGGCACGCGCCTGCAATTATTGTTACTGGCGGCGACCGTCCTGACAGCGATCTCTCTTGCCCCGGCGATTACATCCGTCTCGGCCGGCCAGAGCGAGTGTTGCTGCGAGGCCACGCCCTGCACCTGCAAGGCGGTCCATTACGTCAGCACCAAGGCGGGCGAAACAGAATGGGCTTTCAAGCCTTCGTACTACAGCCACGATCCGGACAGCGGCGAGCGGGTAGCAAAGTATGCCGAAGGCGAAAAAGCCTACGCCCAGATCGACAACTACCGCCGTAGCGGCTACCGCCATCAGCGGATTAGAATCAGAGGCCTTCGAGGAAGCGCCGACAACATTCACCTTGTTGAAACCTGGGGTGACGGCGAGAACATTCGACCATATGGCGAATGGCAACGTCCATTCCGTGCGGGCGCTACGCCTTACGGTCCGTGGGGAAATCCCAGCGGTCCCTGGACTTTACCCTTCGATTCCTGGGTAAATCCATACGGACTCGGCAACTTGCCCAATCCGCCTTGGCCGCACTGGCCCCAATATCCATACCCGGCCCCGTATTACGGACCCGGTTGTGGCCCTGGATACGGTGGTGGTCCCTATAGTGGTCCAGGTGGTGGTCCTGGATACGGTGGTGGTCCTGGTCCTGGTGGCGGTCCCGGATACGGTGGTAGTCCTGGTCCAGGTGGTGGTTCCGGATACGGCGGTGGCCCCGGTGGAGGTCATGCCGGTGGATCCGGTGGAGGTCACAGTGGCGGTCATGGACCATAAACGGAAGTATTAATACGCGTTCTAGTTTGAAACCGCGCGTCCATATTCATTAAAATAGCGTGTTTTCCCGAAGGGTAAACATACGGTGGAGCGCAGGATCAATCGACAATTGGTATAACTCCTTGGGTGGCACTGGCTGCTTGCCAGCCAGTGCTACATACAACCTCCCCAATACAAGAAGCCGTTAAGCCTCCCGACTCTCTGAAACTATACCGCTTCAACCCGGAAACGGTGTCAACCGGCCACGGTTGGCGATCATGCGGTCCAGGCTGAGCATGTTCATCATCAGCATGCGCGGTTGGTGGAAGTTGCCTTTGCGATGGACGCTGATACCGATCCTTTTAACGTCTTTGCCGCGGCGATCAACCGCCTGGCGCCAAATGCCCGTCGGGGTGTTGGCTATATTTTTGACGAGATAGTGCCGCGCTCGCTCGTACCACATCTTCGCCCAGTCTTCGCCGGTGTATTCCATGACAATCATGCAGGCGATAAGAATTTCGGTATTGGCCCACATAGTCTTCACGTTGTAGCTGGGCCCGCGTTTGTATTTTTCATCGCCAAAGACATAAAAATCCTCATCGGCGAAACCGTCAAATACATAATCCCAGCACATTTCCAAAATCCGGTGAATGCGGCCCTTGGCCGTGTCGAACAGCGCCCGGTCCTTGATCCGCAAGGCTTCTTGCATAACCATCCAAAGGCTTTCCAGCGAATGCCCGGCGTACATGTGCGCGGCCGTTTGCGGAAGACGCGAATAGTCGTGGGCCAAAAGCTCGTTCTGGATGCCGAACTCGGGATTCCAATAGCGGTTGATAATGGCGTCGACATGATGAGCCAGCAGTTTCTCCATGGCCGGATTTCCGCGCGCGGCCAACAGTTGCGTGAGCGTCCAGACGAAGCACATCGAATGCCCATGAGGGCGAAGTCCTCCAATATCGGCAACGTCGACCTTGACGTCCGCCCCCGAGGCGTCTTTACCGGCCTGGTAGTTAGGTTTGTCGTAGGTCTTCATCGAAGTGTTGATCGACAATTCAGCGAGGTCCAGGTCCTCTTCGTTGCCGGTTGCTTGAGCATACTGAACCAGCCCGACCGCCGCAAACAACGCACCGTAGATATTCTCACCCACGCCGGAAATAAGCGTGCCGTCGCGGCGAACTTCCTGGTTCCAGCGCCCGTCGCCGACGTGCATATGCTTGACCATGAAATCGCGAATATTTTTGGCCATGGCCAGCCATCGAGGATCCTTGCCGAAATTGTTATAGAGATACGAATACACCCAAACCGCGCGTCCCTGATACCAGATATATTTCATATCCACGGCCACCGACCCGTCATCGTTGAGCTCGCACATCACCCCGCCGTTCTCGCGGTCGTAGCCGCCTTTGTCCCAAAAAGGCAGATAACGCTTGTACAGCCGGTCGTGATAATCCTGCCGAAGCTGCGGCAGCGTCATGCCGGCAAGCTTATCGGGCAGCACCGCCGCAGTGGAGCTTTGTGGGGTTATGGGAGTTTTGGGCGTTTGCGAGGCAGCCGTGGTTGGCACTGCTCCACAAAGTGTGGCAGCCGTTGCCGATGAAAAAAAATCACGTCGCTTCATGGTTTGTCGCTCCCGATATTAAATTCTTGGTGGAGTTTCACCGCCATTTTGGGCCAGATAAGATGAATCCTCCCCCCATAGTGTAGTCATCCGATTCGCTCGATGCAAAGGCCCGATATTACATATTTTCTCACCGCTAGACACCCCACACCCCCCCTGTCCGTCGCGGGCCGTTTAGGGTATCTTGGTCGACATGAACTTTTGGAAAAACAAAGTGGTACTGGTAACTGGCGGATCGAGCGGTTTGGGGCGTATGATTGCCCAGGCCTATTACGATGCGGGGGTGGAAGTTGCAATTGCCGCCTTGGAAGATGACGCGGTGCGTTTGGCGGCCGAGGAAATGTCCACAAACGATCGAAAGGTGCTCGGCTTGCAGGCCGATTTGACGTGCCAGAATGACGTTGATCGGGTGTTCGAGCAGGTCATCGAGCGGTTTGGACGCTTGGATGTCTTGGTCAACAATGCCGGGCGGACCGACCGCGGTAAGGTCCTTGATACCAGCCCGGAACAATTCCAGAGAGTTTTCGAACTGAACTTCCTGGCCACCGTGCGTTGCACGCGGGCGGCCGTGCCACATTTATTGAAACACGAGGGTCACGTTGTCAATATCGGCTCGCTGGCTGCCAAATCGGCGGCTCGCTGGATTGGCGCCTATCCGGTAAGTAAGTTTGCCGTGGCCGCCTACTCGCAACAATTGCGGTTGGAGTTGGGTGATTCAGGCCTACACGTTTTGTTGGTCTGCCCCGGACCGGTTGCCCGCAAGAACGAGCGGCTCTATCCGCTCGAAGGCACCGAAGACATACCCGAATCGGCCCGCCGTCCGGGAGCCGGTGTTAAAACCAAGGCCATCGATCCCGAGTGGCTGGCCTCCGCCGTGTTGCGGGCGTGCGAACGACGCCGATCGGAGTTGGTGGTGCCGGGCAAGGCTAGAATTTTATTTGCGATCTCGGCGCTGTGGCCACGGCTGGGCGATTGGATCGTGTTACATAAAACATGAGAGTGAGTAATTATATTTACATTGCCGGGTCGCGACCCGGCCTACTGCAATAAAATACAGGAGAACAAACTATGGCAGGCTTCCCCGACATTCAGAAGATACAATACGAAGGCCCCGATTCGAAAAATCCATTGGCCTTCCGTCACTATAATGCGGAAGAACTGGTGGAAGGCAAAACGATGCGAGAGCATCTCCGCTTCAGCGTGGCCTATTGGCACACCATGCGCGGCACGGGCGCCGATCCATTCGGCGGCGGGACCATGATCCGTCCCTGGGACACGGGCGACGAGTCGGTCGAAAACGCGCAGAACCGCGTGCGGGTGGCCTTCGAGTTCATGGAAAAACTGGGGGCCGATTTCTTCTGCTTTCACGATCGCGATGTGGCTCCCGAAGGTAAAACGCTGGCTGAGAGCAACAGCAACTTCGACGCCGTGGTGAAAGTCATCAAGGAAGAAATGGACCGCACGGACATACGTCTGCTCTGGGGCACGGCCAACCTTTTCAGTCATCCCCGCTACATGCACGGCGCTGCCACAAGCTGCAATGCAGACGCCTTCGCGCATGCCGCTGCCCAGGTCAAAAAGGCGATGGAAGTCACCAAAGAACTCGGTGGCGACGGCTACACGTTCTGGGGCGGCCGGGAAGGCTATCAGACGCTCTGGAACACCGATATGAAACGTGAGGTCGACCATTTGGGCATCTTCATGAACATGGCCGTCGACTACGCCAAAGAGATCGGCTTCACCGGCCAGTTCTATTTCGAGCCCAAACCCAAGGAACCGACCAAGCACCAGTACGATTTCGACGCAGCCAATTGCATCAACTTCCTGCGTGCATACGGTCTGGAAGATCACGTCAAGCTCAATATCGAAACCAACCATGCCACGCTGGCCGGACATACGGCCGAACACGAACTCGAATACGCCGGCATGCAAGGATTCCTGGGATCGGTTGACGCCAACACAGGCGATCTGTTGTTGGGTTGGGACACCGACCAGTTCCCCACCGACGTGTACCTGAGCACCAAGATCATGCTGGCCTTCCTCAAATACGGTGGCCTGGCGCCGGGTGGTGTAAACTTCGACGCCAAGGTACGACGCGAGAGCTTCGAACCGGTCGATCTCTTCCACGCCCACATCGGCGGCATGGATACATTCGCCATGGGCTTGAAAATCGCCGCCGCCATCCGCGCCGAGGGCGAACTCGACAAACAGGTCACCGAGCGATACGGCAACTGGGACAGCGGTATCGGCGCGGAAATCGAAGCCGGCAAGCAGAGCTTCGCCTCGCTGGAAAAATACATGCTCGAAAAGGGCGATGTCGAAGCGAACAAGAGCGGCCGGCAAGAGGCGTTCGAGAACCTGGTTAACCGATACG